>JBPCTU010000405.1:0-5614 GCA_051011515.1 Acidimicrobiales bacterium | reverse complement strand
GGCGAGGGTGATCCGCCCGTCACCATCAGGATCATTGTCGACGTCCAGTGCCGGCAGATCCCAGGCTGTAGCCGCAGTCTCACCGGTCTGGTCCTCACCCAGAACGATCGACAAGGTGATGACGACCGCTATCACCGCGACAATCCCGCCTCCGAGCAACCACCAGCTGAGCGCACCGCCGCGAGCCTGACGGTTGGAGGGGCGGTTCGGAACCGCTGTCGACTTCACCGTCCCGTTCTTCGGAGCGGCTCCGTTGCTCCTGCTGCGCCCAAGATCAGACGGGGGGTCAGCCTTCGGCGCCGCTGTCTTCGTGGGTGACGCCGGTGATGACAAAGGCGACTTCTTAGGCGCCCGATAGTCAGCTCGTCTCTGTTTCTTGTTCTTCTTGTTTGCCATGTCACGGCCCTCCCGGCCGAATATTCAGCCCAGCTCGACGAGCGATCCCAAGCCGATCGCCCTCAGCAGGTCCTGAAGCATCGTCGTGATCCGGATCAATTGGTTGAAGATGAGCAGGACACCGAACAGCGCGAGCGCGATGGACGACGCAATGACGATTCCCTGGATGTGGTCCTGAACCCACTTGAGGCTTGCTCCTAGGCGGCCCATCAGCAGCCCGGTGATGAAGAACGGCAGACCGAGGCCCAGGGTGTAGGCCGCCAACAAGGCAGCTCCTGTGCTGGCTTGGCCAGAAGCAGCCGCGATGGCAAGGATCGATGTCAACACCGGGCCGATACATGGTGTCCAGCCGAACCCGAAAGCTGCGCCGGCGACGGTTGGGGCTGCTCGGCCGTAGCGACCCAACTGTGGGTGGAACCGCATCTCCTGGTAGAGCCATGGGGCCTGCAAATACATCGAACCCAGCATGAACAGCGCCATGCCCAGGACGAGTGCGCCAGACAGTCTCGTCAACAGGATCTGCTGTTCGAATACGAACCGCCCGATCGACGTAGCCGATACCCCGAGAGCGACAAACACTGCGCCGAAGCCCAGTACGAACAGCCCCGTGTCGCGAGCAACCGCCAGCGCGTTGGACCGCTTCGACTCCTGTAACTCACCGACCTCGAGCCCGGTGACGATCGAGAGGTATCCGGGTACGAGCGGTAACACGCAGGGCGAGGCGAAGCTGATTAGCCCTCCACCAAAGGCAACCGCATAGGTCACGGGCGTGATGGTCGCTTCCGGGTCGATCACGCCATGGGCCCAAGCGAGCGCGCATTGACAGGTGCCGCTTCGTGCATGCCCCCCAAACCCGCTCAGATTGCGCGGAATTCCGTCGTGGAAGGCCTGGGGCCGTCAGATCTCGGGAACTTGGCTCACAACTATGTACTGGTCATCGAGCAGGACGACATCGATCAGCGAGTTCAGGTCGGCGCGAGAAACGGCCATCGCCGTGGCGACTCGCTCGGCGACGGTGAAGACGTCCTTGTCGGGCTGAGTTGCGGCGAGGAGGAGCTGATCGATCCAGAATCCGTTCGAAACGAGCTCGAAATCCCGCCGCACCTGCTCTCTGGCGGTCGCCACCTCGGCGTCGGTCAATCCGCCTGTCCGCAGGTCTTCGATCAGCTCGACGATCTCGTCGACAATTACGTCCAGACCCTCTGGGTCGCCCGATACCTGAACGATGGTTTCGACGAGCTCATCGGGCTCGCTGGTGGCGCTCATCACGACACTCGGGGAGTACGTGGCTCCGAGCGCCTCGCGCAGGCGATCGCGCAAGCGGGTGGCGACGACGTTCTCGAGCACCTGCAGCTCGATGGCCTCTTTGGTTGTCAGACCCAGCTCGGCCGTGATCAACATCGTTGTCGCTCCCTGGGGGTCCTGGCCCACAGCGACGGTCCGGTCGATGATCGACTCGGGAGGGCCGGGCTGGGCGTCTACGAACACATCGGGCTGACCGTCGGCTGTGAGGGAGCCGAGGTAACGCGACGCGAGGTCGGCCATTTCGTCGACGTCGAAGTCGCCGACGATCGCGTAGACGGTTCCGGTTGCGTCGCCGAGGCTCGCGGCATGCACCTCCTCCATGGAGGCCGTCGTAAGCCGATCCAGATCGTCGACGGTGGGCAAGAGTCGGTACCGCGGGTCACCGCCATACCGAGCGTCGACAAGTTCGGCGCTCGCAGCCAGGAAGGGCAATGCACCGGGATCGGCCGCAAACGGCTCGAGCTCGGCAATCGCCGTCTCGAGAGCGCTTTGTTGCACCCTTGGGTCTTCCAGGTACTGGTTGACGAGCTGCAGGACCGCCTCAGCGTCGTCGACCGAACCACCGGCTGAGATCCTCTCGGCCGTCTCGTCCAAGCTGAATTCCACGAAAGCCACCCGGTCGGCCAGGAAACGATCGAGTTGCACCTGATCGACGTCGCCGACTCCACTGCTCGACACGACCTGGGGCAGCAAGAACGCCGCAGCCAGTTGATCCTGAGATAGCAGAGACAGTCCGCCCGGATTCAGTCCACCGATGCCGAAAGCGTTCTCGGCGATGTCGGTGTGTTTCAGAAGAACTGTCACTCCGTTGGGGTAATCGAGACGAGTGGCTTCGAGCTCGGAGATCTCGCCTTCATCTACAGCATCGACCGAATCCGGCCGTGGCATCAGGGAGTCGACAACACGACTCTCGTCGACGCGGGGGTCTACCGACCTCGACCCAACGGCCTCGAATGCAAGCAGGACGTCTTGTTCGGAGGGCAAGGAGTCAGCCTCGGCCTCCGGACCGACCACAACGACTTGCGGCGCTCTGCCAGCGATCGTGTTCAGGTACACGGCTCGGACATACTCGGGATTCATTTCGTCGAGAAGCCGACTCTCGATGCTCAGCAGATCGTCCCACCCCAGCGTTGGTGTATCACCCACGAAGTGCTCCACGTAGTCGCGGGCGTAGTCGGTGTCCTGAGCCGTTTCGCGGCCCGCGAAACTTTGCTCGAGCCCGGCTCGAGCCGCCTCGACAGCCCGAAGGACCTCGTCCTCGGTGAACCCATCGCGTCGAACGCGTTCTATCTCCTCGAGCAATAACTCGAACGATTCACCCAGCACATCCGACGGCCCCTCGGCGAGGAGACCCGGGGTGTCGAGGTCGCGAGCCAGCGGAGTAACCGATGTGTAGGCCGTGAGGAATGGCGCCTCTCCGCGTGAAACGTCGTCGTCGAACCTGCCGGAAATGATCTCGCCGGCCAGTGCATAGGCGATGCTCCGGCGGCGGTCGCCAATCGTTTCGACCGGTGCTGCCGGTCCCGGATAGATGAGCTCGATGTAAGCGGTCGGCAGCTCGGGATCTTCGAGCGTCGAGTATTCGAACATGGTGGCGTCGGGCACAACAACGTTGTCCGGTGGTCGCGTGGCCGCCGGGTTCTCGAGGTCCGAAAACCTTTCGGTAACGAGGTCTTCGACGTCGTCAGGGTCGATTTCGCCGACGACGACCACAGCCATCAGATCGGGTCGATACCAGTCCTCATAGAACCTCCGCAGAACGTCAGCCGTCATCGCTTCGATCGCGGCGGGGTTCCCAATCGGCGAGCGGCCCTCGTAGTCGCTGTCCGCCGTCAGCGTTTCTTCGTACACGTCGTTGATCCGGCCGCCAACGCCTTGACCGCGCAGCCTCCACTCCTCGAGAACCACTCCACGTTCGGCAACAACTTCGTCAGGATCGATGGTGGCATTGGCCGCCCACTCTCTGAGCACGTCGATTGCCTCGTTCAGCTGGGATTGGTCGTCGGTAGCAACGGACAACTCATAAACCGTCTCGTCGAACGATGTGTAAGCGTTGACGTCTGGGCCGAACTCGCTGCCGAACGACTCGAGCACCGCGATCAATTCGTTGGCCGGGTACCGCTCGGTGCCGTTGAAGAGCATGTGCTCCAGAAAGTGCGCCACACCAGACTGGTCGTCATCTTCAACCGTGGACCCGGCATCGACGGCCAGCCGGAGCTCGGCTCGACCACCAGGAGAATCATTGGCTCTGATGTAGTACGTCAGACCGTTGTCGAGGACGCCGACGCGCACCTCCGTATCAAAAGGCAGTGGCTCGTCGTCGCCAGCGAGTTCGGGCACGACCACCGGAGCCAGCGCTAGTTCGACGGAGGTGTCGGGTGAGCTCGACTCCAGTGGTTCCGTGTCTTCGGGGGTCGCCTCGGCATCCCCCGCGTCGGACAGACCGCTGCTTGGCGATGGCCCCGGTTCTGAATCGTCATTCATGGCGGAATCGCCGGAGCTACAGGCGACAACCAACAAAACGATCGCGCCAATCACGAAAACGATTGCTCGAAGCCGTGACCGCAGCGCTGTCACCTCGGAGGCTACGCGGCTCATCCCGCGGTCTCGACGACCCGTTCCAGAACCCAGTCGGGGTTGTCCGCTTCGGTCCGGCCCAACCGTCCCGTGGAGTCGAACAACGCGAACAACGTCCCATCCAGTGAGCCAAGCACACGCGTTCCGCGGAGCTCCCGAACCCTCTCTGCCGTCTCTGAATCGGTGCGACGCGCGACCACCCACGACGTCGGGGCCAGCTCGACCTTGGCTCCGAACTCGAACTCGAGACGATGAGCGAACACCTCGAACTGCATCTGACCAACTGCACCCAGGACCGGGGAGGCCGTGGGTGCATCGAGGTCACGAAGAACCTGCACGACACCCTCCTCGTCGAGCTGATCCAAGCCTTTCCGGAACTGTTTCGTCTTGGATACATCGAGTGGACGCGCACTCCAGAACAGTTCCGGTTCGAATCTCGGGATCGGCGGGAAAGTGATTGGGTCGCCGACAAACAACGTGTCGCCAATCCGCAGGTCGGATGCGTTGACCAACCCGAGCACGTCGCCGGGAAACCCTTCATCAACGGTGTCTCGATCGCTGCCGAACACCGAAGTCGCAAACTTGGTGCTGAACGGCTTGTCGAGCCGCTCATGAGTGACCTGCATTCCCCGCTCGAACTGACCCGAATTGATTCTCATGAAGGCGACCCGATCGCGGTGCGATGGGTCCATGTTGGCCTGCACCTTGAAGACGAACGCCGAGAACGGAGCATCCAGTGGACGGTATTCGCCGTCCTTGGATGCGCGGGGCGCCGGTGACGGCGCCAGGTCAACGATCGCGTCGAGGAGATGCCGAACCCCGAAGTTCGTCAGCGCAGACCCCACAAACAACGGACTGGTCTCGCCCGCAAGGAACGGCTTCGGCTGGTGGACGGCTCCGACCTCTTCGAGAAGAAGAGTCTCCTCCAGAGCCTGCTCCCAGAGCTCGCCCTCTTCTGCCTCGGCGTGTTCCGGGCTCACGAGCTCCTCAGGGGCCTCGGTTGCCCCCCGACTGGTCCGCGAGAATCGCACGAAATCGCCAGTGCGTCGGTCGATGACCCCCCTGAAGTCACCCCCGGGACCAACCGGCCATGTAACGGGTGTGGTCTGGAGCCCGATGAGCCGCTCGATCTGGTCCATCAATTCGAGTGGTTCCAACCCGGGCCGGTCCCACTTGTTGATGAACGTCAGGATGGGCATGTCGCGTGCCTTGCACACCTCGAACAACTTCAGCGTCTGTGCCTCTATGCCCTTGGCTGCGTCTAGAACCATGACCGCAGCGTCGACCGCCGCAAGAACTCGGTAGGTGTCTTCGGAGAAGTCGCGGTGTCCAGGTG
>JBPCTU010000404.1:0-2571 GCA_051011515.1 Acidimicrobiales bacterium | reverse complement strand
AGACAGACCTGGCCGGAATCGTCGTACTGCCACGCGGCTCGGTGCGCGGCTGCGTCGAGGTCGGCGTCTGAAAAGACAACAAATGGACCCTTGCCGCCTAGCTCGGCCGTGAACGGCACGATGTTCTCGGCCGCAGATGCACCGATCGATCGAGCAGTCTCCGGCGACCCGGTAAAGGTGATGCGACGCACACCAGGTTCTGCAACGAGGGCTGCACCGACTTGTGACCCGATTCCTTGGACCATGTTGTAGACGCCGGAAGGGAACCCGGCGTCGAGCGTCAGCTGACCCAGCAGCGCGGCAGAAAGCGGAGACCATTCGGCTGGCTTGTGAATCGTGGAATTTCCCGCAGCCAGCGCTGGCGCCAGTTTCCAGGTACTGAGCATGAAGGGGGCGTTCCATGGAGTGATCACTACTGCAGGACCGGCCGGCATGCGTTGCACGACGTTGTGCATGTTCTTGGCGTCCCACTCCCGATTGTGGTGCGCCAGAATCAGGTCGGCATACAGCCGGAAGTTCAGCGCACCCCTGGCCACGAGGCGCTCGCGCATCGATTCGAAGAGGAAACCCATGTCAAGCGTCTCGACAGTGGCAATTTCAGTGGTGTTCTCTTCGATGAGATCGGCCAGCCGATGAAGAGCCTCCGCTCGCTGCTGTGCTGACCACAACCGGTACTCATCGAACCCTGCGGTCGCGGCCTCGACAGCCGCTGAAGCTGTGGTGGCGTCACCGCTCGACACGTTCGCGAGCAGCATTTCGTCCCAGTCGATCGGCGATCGACTTTCGAAGGTCTCGGCTGAATCGACCCACTGACCCCCGATGAGGTGCCCGGTTGGCACCTCGACTCCACCAACATTGGCGGTCTTCACGAATTCAGCCCTCTTCTACCGTCGACTCGTAGTGGTCGGCACCAGGACCCCGAGGAGCTCGCTGGCCGCGAAACTCCCAGTCTCCCCCCTGGGCCGTCGACTTGACTTCTTCGGAGTCGCTGGGCTGTGCACCTACGTCGTCCCGAATCGGTTCGGGGCCGGTGACAATGGTGTTCGTCAGTGAACCAAGACCCTCGACCTCGACCGTGACCTCGTCGCCGGGCGACACCGGCCGAGAGTTCGCCGGTGTCCCCGACAGCAAGATGTCGCCTGGAACCAGAGTGATCGTCCTGGCGATGTCGGCCACGATGTAGTGCATGTCCCACTGCATCTCTGAAGTGGAGCCATCCTGTTTGACCTCGCCGTTCACCAACGTGCGAATTCGCTTGTCGTGGAAGTCCCAGTCAGTGACCAGCCCAGGCCCCACCGGGCACAGAGTGTCGCTCCCCTTGACCCTGAGCATCGATCCTGCATCGGTATCGCGGAAGTCGTGTAAGCCGTAGTCATTGGCCACGCTGTAGCCGGCGATGTAGTCGCCGGCTTCGGCCGGCGCGATGTTGCGGCATGTCGACCCGATGACGATGGCGATTTCACCCTCGTAGTTGAGCCATTCACACCGGGCTGGTCTCACGACGTCGGCTTTGTGGCCGGTCAAGGCGGTCACCGGTTTGTGAAAGTAAGTCGGAGCGGGCGGCAACTTGGTCATGAACTCATCAACCCGGCTGCGGTAGTTGAGATGAATGCAGATGATCTTTGTCGGCTGAGACGGAGCCACGTGAACGGCGTCATCGGCTGCCACGACACGGCCGTCGCGAGAGGCGAGCTGGTCGCCGTCTCGCTCGACCACGGTTTCGTACCCGTCGAGGAGTATGCGGCGAAACTCGGTCATGGCGTCAACCTAGCCGAAGTGGAATAGTTCGGTACCGAACGATTCCCACACGCCGGGCCGGACCGCAGTCGGACACTCGTATGGTCCTCCGCTGGCTGTCTGACATATCGTTAGGTACCAAACCATTGTGGCGGCCGCTACGCCGCACGATCGAAGCAGCCGGAAGTCCTTTTGACCGATCACCCCACAGCCCCAGAGCGGTTGCTCGAAGCAGAACGAGATATCCAGGCCCGCTTGGGTGATCATCCTCTCGACTTCGATTCCCTCCAGGCGATCTCCAACATCTACCGAGCAGCTGCCGCGGTGCGCCGCCGAGCAGAACGTGGTGTCTTGGCCGAAGCGAACCTCTCCTGGGGCGGCTTCACAATCCTCTGGGTCCTGTGGGTCTGGGGCGAAATGGAGACTGCCCGGCTGGCCTCGGAGTGCGACCTGGCCAAAGGCACGCTCACCGGCATGGTCTCCACGCTCGAGAAACAGGGGAGGGTGTCGAGGAATCGGGTCGAGGCGGATCGGCGCCGAGTAACTGTGACGCTGACATCAACCGGACTCGAGACCATCGAGAGCTTGTTTCCCACTTTCAACGGGTTCGAAGGAGAGATGACAAGCGGGCTCGATGCTCAGGAGCGACGCGACCTGGCTCGGCTATTGCGGGTCGTCACCATGAACGCATCAGGCGAATAGAGCCTTCGGCCGTGCAACACCTACGTGCGCGGCACCGCCGTGCCCAGGTACGCCGCTTGCACGATCGGATCGGCCTGCACCTCGGTTGGTGAACCTTCAGCCACGACTCGACCTTGAGCGAGGCAAGAGATG
>JBPCTU010000403.1:0-7672 GCA_051011515.1 Acidimicrobiales bacterium | reverse complement strand
GGTCTCGAGCTTGGCCACGATCGGCGTCTTTATGCCATCGGTGACCCGGACGAGACGAACCATGGGAGTGTTCCCGATCAGGTCCTCCATCGAGGAAGCTATGTCCATACCATGGACCTTAGAGGCTTGGGCTGGTTACTCGGCGATCGCTTGGTCTGCCTCGAGCAGCTTCTCGAAGCGAAGGGTGCCGTTCTGATGCCTGAGGACGCGTAGTTGTCGCGTGTCCGGGGCCTGCAACCCACCAAAGGTCACCAATCCCGAGACCGTGTCGTAACCGTCCATCTGACGGATCTGTCGCGCCACTGCAGCACCGTCGGTGGTTCCTGCCATCTCGACGGCGCCAGCCCAGACATCGGCCAGGTCCGACCCCAACACGAAACGACCGCTTGCCGGGCGAGCGCCGTCCAACGCCACGAATCCGGCGATCGACGGCTCGACATCGGGGCTCGGGTCGTCACCATGGACAGATGAGAGGGCAAGAAGTTCGAAGTCTCCGAGGCCCACGAAGTCCAAAGGCAACCACGTGCCGGTATCGAAGGAGGGTCCGGCAACGATGGGCGCGTCTATCCCCATGGACCGTATGCCGCTACCACCGTCGTCTCCGCCTAGAAGCTTTTCGCCGATGATGGCGAACGCGCAGAACGCGATCGCATCTGCCACCGCGGCGGTCCGGATCTCCTGATTCTCATCGAGTCGGTCAGCGGCGCGTAAGGAGAAAGCTTGGTTGTACTGGATCGTGCCTCCGAGCTCTCGCCACCGCGCTGTCATCGAGTCGCACTCAATTCGCGCCTCCGGCGCGCTTCTGTCCGATATCACCGCCACGTTTCGGTACCCGTCGGCCCACATGTGTTCGGCCATCGCTTCGCCAAACGTCGCAACTGGGGGCACCATCGAGAAGGCCAGTTCGCCGGCATCGCCAGTAGTCCAACCCTCCTCGCTCGCGCACGGCGACATGACGAGTACACCGGCCTCCTCGGCCTGCCGTATGGCCGGGACAGCGAAATCGAATTCGCAGGTGACGACCAGGAGTTCGGCACCCGCATCGATCATTTCGCGGGCGGCCTCGTCGATCACCGAGAGGCGCGATGTCGTGTCTGTACGAAGCACGGCGACGGGTCGACCCAGAACTCCTCCCGCTTCATTGATCGCCTCTATCTGCGCCTCGAACGCAACCGAAGGCGCTCGATCCAACACACTCATCAGATTTCCGGCATCGATCCCATCAGCATCTTGGCCGCCCGTGTCCAATAGAACCCCAACCCTGATCGCATTGTCGGGTATCGGCTCAGGTGTTGGAGTGGGAGGAAGTTCGTTCGACAGCGTCGGAGTCGGCACTTCGGTCGGCTCTTCGGGCGCGGCCTCCCCACCCCCACCGCCGCTACAGGCGGCGGCTGTCATAGCCGCGAGAACCAGGATCGTGACCGATCGAACCAGACGTGACATTTCGGCGGACCACGATAGGGCGGTATCGCGCGTCGCCAGCGTCAGGCTGGAGGGACTTCAGTTCATCGACAGGGATTCTGCCTCTACCCACGCCTCGACGAAACGGTCGGCCGAACTCAATGCCTTGCCGTTGATCGGACTCTCGCCGGCAAACACCTGCCCAGAGGCCGTTCCGAAGACGAACAGGCGAGACCTGACACGGTCCCCGAAGTCGACGACGTCGAGGGTCGTAGCGACAAGGGAATGTTCACCAACCAGTTCGCGAGGTTTGCCCGTGATGGAACGACTGAACAAGAGGATCCGATCCTCGGTAACGGCCGCCAAGAAAGCATTCGGCAAGGTCGAATCGGCAACCTGAATATCCTCGGTGCCTCCATGTTGGGAGGCATAGTTCGGCAGCTCCTCGGCGAGGTCCCTGCCTTCTGCCCACGTGGCGAAGGCGTTGCGGCTCTTGATGGTCATTGGCTGAGCGCCGAGGTAAACCTCTCCGTCGGCCAGGACATCGCCGACCCGCTCTTGCGTATCGATGACTACGTCACGTCCCATGGTTCTCCCGATTCTGCTTGATTCGTGATCTGCCCATCCGCATGTTTCGCCGATGGTTGATTGCTCCTATATCGGCCCTACCGGCGAAGCCTGTAGGGGTGAACATCAGTGGCGAGGGCGTTCCAAGGTTTCCTGCCGAGTCAGGAACAGGATCACCGCTCCACACACCAACGCCGTGAGTACGACAACGACGAGTGCCCCTCGGCCGGACTGGAGCTCACCCGATGCCTCCTCAACTGATTCATCTACGGCTTGGACAACGTCGGCGACATCTGGGATCGGCAGAGGGATGACAGATAGCGGACCGGTTGAGAAGGCGCTGGTCCCTTCAGCTGACGTCACAGTGGCAACCACGTCAACGACCTCCACGCGGCCGAGCACCTCGGCCTGAATCGTCTTCGTCGCAACCTCGGAGACGTCGAGATCCCCGATCTCACACAACAGTGCAGTGCCCTCTACCGAACAGCCCTCGGGGACGGTTGTCGCATCAACGGCGAGGCCCTCAGGAATCGCGATCTCAGCGGTGGTCTCCGAAGCGCCATCGGGACCCAAGTTGGTGATCTCGAACTCGAGCTCGGCTACCTCACCCTCGGCAAAGTCGTCGACCGGAGCGAGCGTGATGGCGAATGAGGCCTGGCGCTCATCTAGGAAGTTGGGGCTGCCGTCCCCATCAGAATCAGCGCTGCCCTCTTCGGCGTCGTCGAAGCCATCCCCGTCGGAATCGATGTCAAGGTGATTTGGAACCCCATCAGAGTCGACGTCTGCGTTGCCTTCCTCACCATCGGCGAGACCATCGTTGTCCGAATCGGGATCGAAGCGATCTGCGAGCCCATCCAAATCAGTGTCGGTGGTCGATTCCTCACCGTCAGCGAGACCATCGTTGTCCGAGTCGGGGTCCACCCGGTCAGCAAGGCCGTCGCCGTCGCCGTCCTCCCCACTCTCAGCGCCATCGGCCAAGCCATCATCGTCGGAGTCGGGATCGGCGCGATCGGCCAAACCATCGCCATCGGAGTCGCCTGAGCTCTCATCGCCATCTGCGACTCCGTCGTCATCGGCGTCGGGGTCGCGGTGGTCTGGCAAGCCGTCACCATCGGAGTCAGCCGAACTCTCGTCGATTGTGAGGACGCCGTCACCGTCGTCGTCGATCTCCACGAAGTCGGCTATGCCGTCACCGTCTGCGTCCGCGAGTCCTTCCACTGAATCGGGCAGGCCGTCGCCGTCGGTGTCCAGATCTCGGCGGTTAGGTATGCCGTCGCCATCGATGTCACCTGTGCCTTCCACAGCGTTGGAGATCCCGTCGCGATCCAGGTCCCCATTGGGACGAGGTTGTGGTTTGGGTGTTGGCGTCGGTTCCGGCGTAGGTTCGGGCGCCGGTTCCGCGGTCGGCTCCGGGGTGGCCTCGGGCGTAGGCTCGGGCGTCGGTTCCACAGTCGGCTCCGGGGTGGCGTCGACCTCTGACTTCTCGGCGAGCTCAGCCTTCACTTCTGGCTCTGGGGAAGGCTGTGAGTCCTCCGGCGGCTGAGCAGCTTCGGGCTCTGCCGGGGACGCCGGACTGGTGACACTTACGAGGTGCACGGTCCCGTGCGGCTCGCCGTCCAAAAGCGCGCCCGGGGCGCCGATTGCGATCTGTGCGGCTGATCCAGGTTGGGCAACCGCCGCGATCGTGTGGCCGAACAGATCACCCTCCGCCAGTCCTGTGACCTTGATCCTGCGGAAGTCCGTGGCGGTGAGCGACCCGTCTACCTCAACGATCCAGGCAGCTCCTCGAAAGTTGTTGTTCGCGAAGGCGCCAACTGCCAGCTCGCCGCGACCATTGCCATCCACATCACCCAGATGGGCAAGACCAGACCCGAAGCGGGTCCCGGCCTCTACCTCGGGGAGGTTGCCCTTGCCGGGCCGGAGCCGACTCGAAGTTGACACTGTCCCATTCGGAGCGAGCGTGAACAGCCAGACATCGCCACGGTCGTCGTTGACCGAGATGGCACCGACAGCAAGATCCTGTACGCCGTTGCCATCAACATCTCCCAACGACTCGACCGAGACGCCGAAGCCGCTGTCCCGCCCAATCGGCGAACCGGCCCAACCGGCGACCGCGGAGATCTCCTGGTAGTCCTTCGCGGTGCCGTCGGTGTTCAAGAACACCATGAGCACACCGCCGTCGTCGGGAGCGTTGCCATTGCGCTTCCACATCCCAACAGCCATGTCGCGAACGCCGTCACCATCTACGTCGCCCATTCCAGTGACATCGACGCCGAACTGGTCACCCTTGCGAAGATTGGCGTCCAATCCGCCATAACCCTCGGTGACAACCTGCCAATCCTTGACTTTGCCGTTGCGCCGTAGAAACAACACCCAGACCTCACCAGCCTCGGCGTGGACCCGGTCCGACCGGTACGCCGAGACCGCCACGTCAGGAATGCCATCGCCGTCAACATCGCCCAGGCCCGCGGTGCGGAACCCAAAACCGCCACCGGGCTGGAGGTTGCCGCCGAACCCACCTGTATCAGACGTTATGCGCTGAGTAGAGACGACACGCCCGTCCGAACCCATGAAGAGGACGTAGACCGCGCCAACACCACCTTCGCCGAAGGCACCGACCGCCAGGTCGCCGACCCCGTCGCCGTTGACGTCGCCGATGCTCTCTGGCGTGCCGAAGTTCCCGCCCCCGGGAACGCCCGCCACGGCTAGCTCATCTGACGCCACTGAAAGGTCGCTCAGCGCCGACGCGGCACCGGCAGGGCCGGTGCTGAATGTCAGATGGGTCGTCGCCAACACCAATATCGAAGCAGCCGCAGCCGTAAGTGCCCGTCTCGCTGTTCGACGAGGGGTGGTGATGAACATGTCTCCTCCATGGGTAGTCCCCGCAGGAGAACGCATCGGCACCATCGGCCCGGGCCTTTAGACCTATTTCGAAGATTTTCCCCGAACTTCTCGGAGATCTCCTTGAAATCCGTCAGATCGCGCCGACGTCTCGCAACGCCGCAATCTCGTCCCAGTCGTATCCGACCTCGATCAGAAGCTCCTCGGTGTGCTGGCCCAACTCTGGGGCAACAGCGCTCGGAGTGGTTGGAGTCTCTGACATCTGGATTGGCGAGCCGACTACGCGGACCGGATTCCCTCGAGCGTCCGGTGCCACGGTGAGGTAGCCATTCGCCGCCACGTGCGGGTCCGCGGCCGCCTCGGCATAGTCCTGAACCGGAGCGAAGCGGGCGCCTGCAGCCTCCAGTCGGTCGCACCACTCGGCTGTTGTGCGCGTGACAAACGCCGCGGCGAGGAGTTCGAACAGCTGCATCTTGGACTCTCGCGTGTAGAGCAACGGCTGAAAGCGCTCATCGTCTGCCAACTCCGGGAGCCCTACCGCGTCATAGAACGCCTGTCGGTCCGATGGCGGCACTCCGACGATGGCGATGTGCCCGTCGGCAGTTGGCAGGATGCCGTAGGCAGCGTGAAGAAGAGGGTGGCCATGGTTGGCGCGACCAGGTATCTCTCCGCTCAGGAGGAACGCTGTGTACTCCGACGCCTGGGCGTAGATCTGGCCACCAAGCAGGCTCACGTCGATCCGCTGACCGCGACCGCTTGCGTTCCTGGACACAAGCGCCGCCAAGATTCCAACGGCCATGTTCATGCTCGCGATGTGGTCGGCGATCGTGGCCCCCACCGGAGTGAACGGATCACCATCGACCCCGGTGGTGCTGATGAGACCGCCGGCCGCCTGGGCTGCCAAGTCGGCACCCTCCCTGTCGGCAGACGGGCCCTCAGGGCCAAAAGTCGACCCCATCGCGTACACGATGCCAGGGTTCCGCTGAGCCACGGTCGCGTAGTCGAGGCCCCACTCGTCGAAGGTGCCCGCGCTGAAGTTGGCCAGGATTACATCAGAACTCTCGGCCAACCTCAAGAACGCTTCGCGACCACCCTCGGTACGAAGGTCGAGGGTGATGCTCTTCTTTCCGCGGTTGCAACCCTCGAAATAGGGTGCGCGCGGATCGGTCTCGCTCAGCGGGATCCATCGGGACTGCTCGCCGATGCCCGGAAGCTCAACCTTGATGACATCGGCACCCAGATCGGAAAGCGTCAACCCCGCCTGTGGCCCCTGCACCAACATCCCGACGTCCAACACCCTGATTCCATCCAGTGCCCCCATCTGTCCCCCTTGGTCCGTTGGTATCGCGCGCTCAGCCGTGCCGAACTCGTTCGGAAACGGACTCGAAGATTAGTTGACCGGTGCTGAACCGCGGATGGTCAGACCGACCGAGGGCTCAGGCGACTTCGGCTGGAGCGCTGTCGCTCTGTGACATGAGGACGTAACGCGTGCCTCGGCGATGGAGGAATGGGCCTGGCTGTTGCGCTCCGAACGGGTCGGGACTGCAGACCACCGGAAGATCTTCGGGCAGGTCGCCCACCCGGATGGACTCCTGATCGTGCAACCCGCGAACGATGATGGTCCGCTCGGGCTCGACATCGACCACCGCGCTGAGCGAGTAGGGCCGTGGATTGGCATCGCACCACGAGCCGACCGGCACCACCGTGGTACGGGTCCCCGACTCGAACACCACGAGCTCCAGATCCTCGGCGGAGCACATGCCAGCGACCGTGATGTGGATGTGGTCGCCCGAGCGCGCGAATACCACGCTCTCGAACCCGATTGCATCCGGGGACAGAATCCCCGTCCGTACTCGAGCGACCGCGTCGCTCATCACCGCTTCATCAATCAATGAGGCCCCACTTGTCCGCCAAGGCGAAATACAGGATCGCGAAGGTGACCCGTCGGTTCAACGACCCTCGCGTTACAACTCCGTTTCGAAACGTCCACTCTCGCCGAGCATGCGCCCAAGTCGCGCTGCGGGTGGATACTTCGGGGCAAAATGTCACGGAGGCGGGTCGCCCGGTCAGTCGACTCCTACTCCGCGATCAGCGCCAGGCGGGCGAGAGACGAATCAGCCAGGAGTCGACGCAACAGGGAGACAACGCCGAGACAGGCTGGGCTGACCTCGCAGGGACGTTTCGACACCGCCTTGGGAGCTGCGGATCTGGGGTAACGTCGCCGGCCATGGATCACAGACGACTGGTCGAAGACAGGGTTGCAATCGTTACCGGGGCGGGCCGAGGCATCGGGCGCGAACACGCCCTCATGTTGGCTTCACACGGCGCCAAGTTGGTCGTCAACGACCTGGGCGGCGATGCCGCCGGCATAGGCGAGGACATCAGCCCCGCACAGCAGGTAGTGGATGAGATCCGCGGCATGGGGGGCGAAGCAGTCGTCAACGGATCCAGCGTCTCCGACTTCAACGCCTCCAAAGAGATGATCGAGCAGGCCGTCGACACGTATGGCGATCTGAACATCTTGATCAACAACGCCGGGATCTTGCGCGACCGAATGTTGTTCTCCTTGAGCGAGGACGACTGGGATTCGATCATGGCTGTGCATCTGAAGGGCACCTTCGGGCCCACCCATCACGCCGCCGTCTACTGGCGAAACCAGGCCAAGGCCGGAAACCCCACCTTCGGACGGGTGATCAACACCGCGTCGCCGTCGGGCATCTACGGCAACATCGGCCAGGCAAACTACGGCGCAGCCAAAGCGGGCATCGCCTCTTTCACCGTCATCGTGGCGATGGAGTTGGCCAAGTACAACGTCACGGTCAACGCTCTGTCACCGGCCGCCTACTCACGCATGACCGAGAAC
>JBPCTU010000402.1:0-8640 GCA_051011515.1 Acidimicrobiales bacterium | reverse complement strand
TGCCCGCACGCTTGCGAACCAGTACGCGCAGAGCCTCGGACAGGTCTTCACACACGAGATGAAACCCATGGAGGTCGAGATCCTCGTCGCCGAGATCGGACACGACGAAGGCGAGCCGGATCAGATGTTCCACATCCTCTACGACGGCACCGTGAACGACGAGGCCGACTTCGCCGTTCTCGGGGGCGACGCCGAGGTGATCCATGGCCGATTCGAAGAGGACTACAGCCCCACGATGTCGCTCGAAGACGGAATCCGGGCCGCCACCGCCGCGTTGGCGGGGCCAGATCGCACGCTGACGCCCGACGATCTCGAGGTCGCGGAACTTGCCCGCCGCAACGGTCGACGAGCCTTCCGCCGGGTCGAAGGAGCCGAGCTCGAAGCCATCCTGGGCTGAATTCGCACTACGGGCTTTCCGTGAGAACCAGGTCACCGTCGCGGGAACCAGATACGTTGTGATACATGGAGCGGCGCATTTTCGGGATCGAGAACGAATACGGCGTCACCTGTACGTTGCGCGGCCAGCGTCGGCTGAGCCCCGACGAAGTTGCTCGCTACCTCTTCCGCCGGGTGGTCTCGTGGGGCCGCAGTAGCAACGTTTTCCTTGCCAACGGCGCTCGCCTCTACCTCGACGTCGGCTCCCACCCGGAGTACGCAACGCCCGAATGCGACTCGATCTACGACCTCGTTGCTCATGACAAGGCCGGCGAGCGGATCCTCGAGCAGCTCCTGGCCAGTGCAGAGCAGCGGCTCCGCGAAGAGGGCATTCGCGGCGAGATCTACCTGTTCAAGAACAACACCGACTCGGCCGGCAACTCCTACGGCTGTCACGAGAACTACTGCACCAGCCGCAAGGACGACTTCAGCAATTACGCCGAGGTATTGATCCCGTTCCTGGTCAGCCGCCAGGTGTATGCCGGAGCGGGAAAGATTCTTCAGACAGCACGTGGCGCGATGTTCTGCATGAGCCAACGAGCCGAACACATCTGGGAAGGCATCTCCAGCGCCACCACCAGGTCGCGCCCGATAATCAACACCCGCGACGAACCGCACGCCGATGCCGAACGTTACCGCCGACTCCATGTGATAGTCGGCGACTCGAACATGAACGAGTACGCCAACTATCTGAAGGTCGGTGCCTGCTCGATCCTTCTACGAATGCTCGAAGAACCCAGCGTCGTGCTGCGCGACATGACCCTCGAGAATCCAATCAGGGCCATCCGTGAGATCAGCCACGACATCACGTGTAGACGGCGCGTCAGGTTGGCCAATGGCCGCGAGGTCAGTGCTCTCGACATCCAGTCCGAATACCTCGAGCGAGCGCTCAAATACGCCGAACACCGTGACCTCTCCCCACAGGAAAAACAGGCCTTGCAGATGTGGGAACACTGCGTGACCGGACTGCAAAGAGACCCGTTGAGTCTCCAACGCGAATGTGACTGGGTCACCAAGTACCACCTCGTCGAGGGGTACCGCGAAAAGCATGACTTGGAGCTGTCCGACCCGAGGGTCGCACTCTTGGATCTCCAGTACCACGACATAAATCGCCAACGGGGCCTGTTCTACAAGATGCAGGCTCGCGGAATGGTTGAAAGAGTCTGTGCCGACGCCGATATCGCCCAAGCGGTCGAGTACCCGCCACAGACCACCCGAGCACGCCTACGCGGAGAGTTCATCAGACGAGCCAAGGAACGCAAGCGTGACTACACGGTCGACTGGGTCCATCTGAAACTCAACGATCAGGCACAACGCACCGTTCTGTGCAAGGACCCTTTCAAGGCCTTCGATGAGCGGGTAGAGAAGCTGATCGAGAGCCTCTGAGCGTGACGACCACCTTCGCCGCAGTGTGGTGAGGAACGGATAATGGCCAAGCTGGAACGGTTGTTGAACCTCACCGCAGCCCTCCTCGAGACCGAGCGGCCGTTACGCGCCGAGGAGATCAGGCAACGAATCGACGGATACCCGCCGGCTGACCAATCGTTCCACCGTGCTTTCGAACGCGACAAGGACGACCTCCGCGAGATGGGCATCCCCATCTCCGTTCTCACCGTGCCGGGCACTGACCCGCCGATCGATGGTTACCGCATCCACAAGGAGGACTACTACCTCCGCGATCCCGGCCTTGCACCGGACGAACTCGCAGCGCTCCATCTGGCCAGCAACAACATCAAGCTCGAGGGATTGGGGGGAGCCGAAGCTCTACGCAAACTCGGCGGATCGGTCGCATCGTCGACGAACCAGCCGCTGGCGTCGGTCCCAACTGATCCGAGGCTCACGCCGCTCTTCACGGCCGTAACCGAGCGGCGAGTTGTCGAGTTCGGCTATCGGGGAGAACCCCGTGAGGTGGAACCCTGGCGCCTCGACTTCGTCCGAGGACGTTGGTATCTCACCGGGTTCGACAGGTCGCGTCGAGGCGAACGTCACTTCCGCCTCGATCGTGTGGATGCCGATATCACTCTCGGGTCACCAGCCGGATTCGAACGTGCGGCTGGTGGCAGCGGCGTGAGGCTGCAACCGTGGGAGTTGGGAGATGAGCCACCTCGTACCGCTCGACTGCTGGTCGACCCCGATCAGGCTGCATTCGCGGTCCACCACATCGGTGAAGCCGTTCAGACCAACGATGACGGGTCCATAGTCATCGAGATCGCAGTAACGAACGAGCAAGCCTTCATCTCGTTCGTACTCTCCTTCCTGGACCATGCCGAGATCCTCGAACCGGTGGAGCTCCGGGAGTCCATGACGTCTTGGCTTGCCACGGTCGCGGGCGCGAGCGGCTGATGTCAGCCATGCCCGCGGGAAACCGCCTCGAAAGGCTGCTGTCCATCGTGCCCTGGGTAGTGGCCAATGACGGTCCGACGTTGGCCGAGATCTCCGATCGCTTCGACTACCCCGAAGAAAACCTTCTGAGCGACCTCACCGATGTCTTGTTCATGGTGGGGACGTATCCATTCACGCCAGACCAGCTCGTCGAGGTTGTGGTCGAAGACGATCGAGTATGGATCCACTACGCCGAATACTTCGAACGACCGCTGCGCCTCACCCCCGATCAAGCACTGGCCCTGGTAACAGCAGGGTCGAGCCTCCTGGCGGTACCGGGAGCCGACATGAACGGTCCGCTTGCAAGGGGTTTGGACAAACTTGCCGACACGCTGGGTGTCAGTCCCGGAACCGACATCGACGTCGACCTCGGGAGCGCACCGGCCGAGACGCTCGAAGCAATCAGAGGTGCTATTGCTGACCACCGCCAGATCGAAGTGGAATACTACGGCTACAACCGCGATGAGCTGACTCGGCGGACCCTGGACCCATACCGCGTGACGTCCGATGAAGGCCAGTGGTACCTCCTGGCGTACTGCCACCTTGCCGAGGGTGAACGCCTCTTTCGGGTCGATCGCATCTCCGAACTCGAGGTAACCGGCGCCTCCTACGAGCCGCCCAGCGACGTGCCGGAGGTTTCGGTCTTCGAACCGAACCCCGACGATCCCCGCGTGACACTCACTCTTGCGCCGGCCGCTGCCTGGGTTCCACAGGCATACCCTTGCGAAGGCGTGGAGCTGCTACCCGACGGGGGGGTTCGGGTGACGTTGGCGATCTCAGCGGTCCCGTGGCTGGCCAGACTCCTGGTCAGGCTGGGCCCTGACGCCACGCTCGATTCCGTCGAAGGCGACATCTCGGCCGATTTAGCCCAACAAACGGCCCGACTCATTCTCCAGCGTTATACAGGCACCTGAGTCACACGAATCGGTGTCCCGGTCTAGTCGGCCCGCTCGGCTAGTGTGCGCCGGAGTGTCTACCGACGGACCTACCTCCCCAGACGACCCCGAGTGGGTCGACGAGATCGTACGCCGAGCCATGGAGCGCGCGGCCGAGGCACCTCCTGCGGCTTCGCCATCACCTCCAGCCCCGCCGAGCCAAGAGGATTCGAGCCCGAGTGAGGCCGGCCCGTCCGACCCGCCCACAGTTCCTGGCGCCGACGTGGAAACGGCCGAGCCGCCACCAGCGACGGCAGAACCTGTAAACGCGCCAGTTGCCGAACTCCCCGGGAGCACGACTGGGCCGGCACCCGAGCACGGCGGCGCTGCCACACCCCCGCCACAACACGAACCGGAGCATGTGAGGTCCGAAGTGCCGGTAGGTGCGTACGCAGGTGCTTCGGTCGCCGCTACTCAGGTACCAACCGATACCACTTTTGGCTCGCCCCATGATGAGGTCGAGCCCGCGCTCGACGAATCAGTCGGCCTACACGTTGCCGCAGAACCTGAACCCGATCCGACCAACACCAAACTGAGGACCTTCCTCGAGTGGGGCGCGGTCATCGTTGGTGCCCTGGCGGTGGCTCTCCTCATCAAGACGTTCCTGATGCAGGCCTACTTCATCCCCTCGGGGTCCATGGAGCCGACGCTTCAGGTAGGCGATCGCGTCCTGGTCAACAAGCTCAGCTATACGTTCGGCGACATAGGTCGCGGCGACATCATCGTCTTCAACCGGCCTCCCAGTCAGCCCGAAGGCGAAGACGATCTGATCAAGCGGGTAGTCGCCTTAGAGGGCGAGACCATCGAGATTCGCGACGGTGAGATCTTCATCACAACCGCCGGCTCCACCGAACAACAACGCTTGCAGGAGCCCTATCTCGCCGAGGGCATCAGAACAACTGGGCTGGTGGATACGACGAACTGCGTCAATCCCACCGAGACGACGTGCGGGATCCCTGAGGGCCATGTATTCGTCATGGGCGACAACCGCCCGGGAAGCCGCGACAGCAGGTTCTTCGGCCCAATCGACGAGGATCTCATCGTAGGGCGAGCTTTCCTTCGGGTCTGGCCGCTGAGCGACTTTGGGTTCCTCTGACCCAAACCGGGCCGGTCTCAGGCCAGATCGGCCCGCGCGAATGCGTCAACCAGACGATCCACGTAAATCGACGAAATGCCGTCGAGGCCCATTCGCACAAGATCGTCGAACATGCGGTCATGGATGGCCGTGTGACCGAATGCGAGGACATCGAAGCGGTGGAAGAGCGCGGCGAGCCCGCCGGTCCACTCCGGGTAGGGGAGCCGGACAGCGTCGATATCGGAGTCGGCAAGCGACGCCGCGTGACGCTCCGGGCCGTCCTCGAGTGCACCGAGCGTCGTGTCGTGGACCAGCCTCAACTCGGGCCATCTCTTCCGCCAATCTCGTAGCTGGTCGACGCGTCCACACCGCGCCCACAGCGGATAGCCGGCCTGCCCGAGGCCGAGGCGCGAGTGGTCTTGAACGACAGCGTCCAGCACATCGCTCGAAATCGGCGCCAGCGAAAGAGCGAAACCAACCGTGTCATCAGCCACCACATCGGCCAGGCGTGGATGTGATGCCGTGACCTCGTCTGCACGCATGCTCGAGACCTCTTTGCGACGGAGTCCCCGACGAACAACGGCGTCCGCCCCCACAACAACCTCGTCATCGGTGGTCAGGTAGGCGCCCGCTTCAATGCCGGTTGCCCCGAGCCGTATAGCCAGGGCGAAGGCTGAGCCACTCCCCGCCAGCTCGACTGCACTGGCCCCACCGTCGGCGAACGCGATCGGAGGCTCGAGCAAAGACGGCAGACGCTGAGGCACCACGACATAGTGCCACCTCGGACCTCTCGACCCCGTCGACGCAACTTCAAACGCCTCAACTCCGCCCAGGCAACCTCAAACGCCTCAACTCCGCCGAGGCCGGGCCGCTTGAGGTTCCAGTCGATCTGACCCGGGAGGGGCAATGGCCACGATCAGGGCGAGTTGTGAGAACTGCGGAGACGTACAGCTCACCACTGCCGACGTCACCGTCCGCATGTGCACCTCGACTGATGAGGGCGAGTACCGCTTCGAGTGCCCCGATTGCACCGACCTGGTCGTCCGTTACGCCGAACAACGCACGATCGACCTGCTCCTCGCCGCTGGCGTCGAGTTCGTCACATGGTCGCTTCCAGCGGAACTCTTCGAGACCCGCGACGGAGACCCGATCAGCCATGACGACCTGATCGACTTCCACACGGTGCTGGCCAACGAACAGTTGCTCGCGAGCCATCTCGAGTCGTTGTCCTCCTGACAGGTTCTCCGGGCGGCTCAGGTGAGGCAGTACGCTCGAACCGATGAAGATGAAGCAGGGGCGCACCGCAGCCCGCGCACCAAAATCCGGCCAGTCCGTGAAATCTGGGCGGCACCGCTCGTGACGATGTTCCTGCTCGTGCTCTTGACAACACTGCTCGGTGTCATCTCGGTCGGAGTCTATGAGGCCGACAAACTCCGGCGGAGCAACCTTCTCCTCCGAGCACAGATCGAGCGACTCGGGCAACGCTGCGCCGGTCGGTAGGCTGGCGTCATGCTCAACGTAGGTGGCGGCGAACTGCTCGTCATCCTCTTGATCGCCCTGATCGTTCTCGGACCGAACAAACTCCCTGGGGTGGCCAAACAGGTCGGCGGGATCATGCGAGAGGTCCGTCGGGTGAGCACTGGATTTCAACAGGAGCTCAAGTCAGCCATGGACGAGCCGGTCGAAGAAGCTGCTCGCGAACGCGGCGACCGTATCGTCAGCTCGGAAGAACAACCTGCGCCGGCTTCGGACACTTCTTCTCCTGATTCCGAGGGCGAGGCCATGAGCTCGGCCGCGGCCGCCGGCATGTATGACGTTTCCGCGACTGACGCCGATGATCAACCTGGCGCCCAGAACGATCCCGGGCCCACCGACGCCGACAGCGAGCAATACCCACCCGAGCCGGCACATGCGAGCGAGGCCGAAGCCGCGGGAATGTACGACCCGGCACCCGAGCTCGTCGACGAAGGGGCAGGCGATGACTCTGCCGGCAGCGAGGCCGACGAGTGACCGAGCAAGAGACCGACCACGATGCAGAGGGACGTATGTCACTCATGGAGCATCTGACGGAGCTCAGAACACGGCTCATTCGAAGTGTCGGGGCGATCTTCATTGGCGCTCTCGTTGGCTGGTTTCTCTACAACTGGGTCATTGGCTTCCTGTTGGAGCCCTACTGCGAGGTGCTCGATACCGATTGTGATCTGCGAGTGGACGAACCCCTGGAGGGTCTGTCGATCCGCATGACGGTGGCGCTCTACATCGGCATCGCTCTAGCGGTGCCGGTTTGGTTATGGCAGGCGTGGCGCTTCGTCTCACCGGGCCTCTATCCGCACGAACGACGTCACGGTTTCACGTTCGTCGCGCTCGGCGTATTGCTGTTCGTCGCCGGAGCCGCCCTGGCGTTCTGGACCCTCCCTCGCGCCCTCGACTTCCTCATCCAGATCGGCGGCGAGGACCTGCGCACTGAGTACCGGGCACGGGCCTACATCGAGTTCATCATCAAGATGATGTTGGCTTTCGGACTCGGGTTCGAGTTCCCGCTCATGCTCGTTTTCCTCCAGATCTTGGGTGTGCTCCACTGGCGCCAGCTCGCCAGCCAACGTCGGATGGCGATCGTCGGGATAGTCGTCCTGGTTGCCGTAATCACACCCAGCGGCGACCCGATCAGCCTGATAGCGCTCGCGGGCCCGATGTATCTGTTTTACGAGAGCGCCATCCTCTTCGGCCGTTTACGGGATCGAAAGAGATCCAAGGTCTCGGCACCCGATTCCGTCGACACGTGACACGCGCGGCGCGTCCGAAACGCGAGTTCACACTCGACGGGTTCCAATCGCAAGCAATTGACGCGCTCGATCGCGAAAGTTCGGTCATCGTTGCCGCCCCGACAGGCGCCGGAAAGACCGTCGTAGCCGAACACGCGATCGACCTGGCCCTCATGGCGGCCACGAAGGCGTTCTACACAACGCCGATAAAGGCCCTCTCCAATCAGAAGTACCACGACTTCGCCGACCGTTACGGCACTGAGAACGTCGGACTGCTGACCGGGGACACTTCTGTCAACGGCGAAGCACCAATCGTCGTCATGACGACCGAAGTACTTCGAAACATGTTGTACGCGGGCTCGCCGACCTTGGCCGGGCTGAGCACCGTCATCCTCGACGAGGTCCACTATTTGCAGGATCCATACAGGGGCCCGGTTTGGGAAGAGGTGATCGTCCACACACCGGCCACTGTCCGATTCGTGTGCCTGTCAGCCACGGTCTCCAACGCAGCGGAGCTGGCGGAGTGGATGGAGACGGTCCAAGGACGAACCGAGCTGATCGTGCACGAGGAACGGCCCGTCGAGCTGACCAATCTCTACATGGTCGGCGACAGGGATTCAGCCAATCCACACGTGATCTCGACGCTCGTGTCGGGCGAACCAAACCCCGAAGGTGGCCGCTTTCACGACTCGCGTCGGCAACAAACACGAAAGTCGAGAGGTCGGAATCGACGCCGTTTCAGTACGCCACGCCGCCTCGAGGTGCTCGACGTCCTCCAGAGTCGAGATCTGCTTCCAGCGATCAACTTCGTCTTCAGCCGCGCAGGCTGCGACGACGCCGCCCGCCAGTTGTGGGACGCCGGGGTAGTGCTGACCGAGCCCGGCGAAAAGCAACACATTCGAGACATCGTCGACGCTCACACCGGCCACCTCCGTCCCGAGGACCGCGAAGTCTTGGGGTTCGCTCGGTTCCTTCGCTCTCTGGAAGCGGGTGTCGCCGCCCACCATGCGGGGATGGTCCCGGCGTTCAAGGAGACGGTCGAAGCATGTTT
>JBPCTU010000401.1:0-2878 GCA_051011515.1 Acidimicrobiales bacterium | reverse complement strand
CAGCAGAGCTGCCCGACTACATCCAGCAGGCCATCACGACGCTCCCCATCGACTTTCGGACTGCGCTCGTCCTCTGCGATGTCGTTGGGATGTCCTACCCCGAGATTTCCGAGGCCCTTGACGTGCCGGTTGGGACGGTAAGAAGCCGTATACATCGCGGGCGTAGCGCGCTGCGAGATCTCCTCCGACCACACCTGGTCATCGAGGAGACGGAGATATGAGCGACGAACGCCTCTGTGCGTACCTCGACGACGAGTTGTCCCCGAACGATCGCGATGCAGTAGAGACCGAACTGAGCTCTTCCGCGAGGTTGCGGCGAGAACTAGCCGAGCTCGAGGCCACCCGGAGCCTTGTTCGCGGACTGCCCATGCTCGATCTCCCGGCGGGAGTGACCCAGCGGGTACGACCCGCGGCAACGGGTGGGCTGGCGAGCCAGACTGGCTCCAACCGTTTCGGCTACCGTCGAATCGGAGTGGCCATCGCCGCTGTTGCAGCAGCATGGCTGCTCATCCTGTCGGTTGGGGTGAGTCTGGGATCTCTACCCATCGTTCCCGAGGTCGACCAGCTCGCAGTTCAGCACGCGGCGGCCGAAAGCGGCGACGAGATGTCCTTCGCCGAGATGGATTCCGAATCCATGATGAAGAAGGATGCGGCCATCATGGCCGACATCGGCCACGGCATGGGACTCGATGCTGTGTTCCAGCGGGACGATGTTGTTCACGCGCGCTACAGCGATGGCGAACACGCAGTCTCGGTATTTCACGAGCCGGGTGAGGTGGACTGGGACGACCTACCCGCATCTGGCGAGATCGAAGTCCTCCCGACCGGCAAGGTCTGGAGATCATCGATGAAGGGTGTGGAGGTTCTTGTCGTTCAGCGCGGCGACCTCGTCGTGACCATCGTCGTCGATGGCGACATGGATGAGGACATGGCGACAGCTGCGTCCGAGATGGTGCCCCAGGTCGACGAAGACCCGTCTTGGTGGGACCGGCTCAAGGCAGCTCCTGGCAACATCTTCGACCGCTTCTGAGCGGGAGACGATGATGGAGAGCAGGAGGAGGTCTCAGACCCTGCATTCGCCTTGTTGTCGGTCTGGCGTTTGGACCCGGCTGGAACTGACGTCCAGCTGATCGATCCTCAGAGCGCGGCGGCTTCGGCTTCTAGACGACGCCGCTTGAGAATTCGCCGCCGTTCGCGTTCCGAGCAGCCGCCCCAAACCCCGTGGTCAATACGGTTCCGCAGGGCGTGCTCGAGGCACGTTTCTATGACCGGGCATGTCGCGCAGATTCGGCGCGCGACTTCGACGCCTACGCCGTCACTTGGAAAGAATGTCTCCGGTGGCTCGTCGGTACAGAGACCGCTTGCCATCCAGCTGGTGTCCAACAGAAGCACCTCCGATTGTGCTTCTAGTACGCCCAGATTGGCCTGAAAGTTCCCGTAAAACCAGAAATTCTGCCCACGCTCCTAGTTCATACGGCCCATATTCACGATCTGGTCGATCCGTTGCTCGCGCGCCACGAGGGCAATTGTTCATCGCGCCTTGGATACGGGCGCTCGATCGGCGACCATGGGGGCGATGTCGACCCCGACTGATGGCCCGCCGCCTCCGCCTCCTCCTCCTCCTCCGCCGCCTCCTCCTCCTCCTCCGCCTCCGGCGTCCCCGCCGTCGTCGCGACCACCACCACCTCCTCCCCCCCCGTCGACTCCCCCGCCTTCGCCATCTCATCCCCCGGAAGCTCCTCGCCCACTGTCCTCTCCGGCGCCGCCGCCCCCTCCGCCCGATTACGGAGCGTTTTCCGCTGGTTCGTCGTCCTTGGCCGGCGATGACGCCTATCCAGGCGGAGACACACTCGATCCGTGGGTTGGGCAGGCACCACTCCACCCTCCCGAGCGAAGCGTCCCAATCACTCGGGCGCCTGGCCCGCCGACGGCGTACCGGAGTTCGCCCAGGCCTGAACGTCCACCCATCTACGACCCCGCCCACTACGGATACGGGCCGTGGCGCCAGACGTCGGATGATCCCCCACTCGTACTTCCTCCACTCGATGAGACGCCTACCCGCTGGCAGCGATGGCGGGGGCCGGTCTTGGGCGGCTTGGTAGGCGCGGGGCTGGTCGCAATGGCGGTGCTTGCCACACTGGCGCTGGTCGACGATGGCTCCCGGACAGTCGAGACCGTGTTCGAGTTCCCGACGGGTGGGCCGTCATCGGTTCTTCAGGGCGACGAGCTCGACATCCAGGCTGTCCTTGCCAAGGTGCAGCCCTCGGTCGTCAGTATCGACACAGGAGCGTCATCGGCGCGTGGCGTTTTCGAGGGAGCCGGCTCGGGTGTGGTAATCGGCGAAGGCGGCCTGGTTCTGACCAACGCTCACGTGATCGAAGGCGCCGACGTGATCGAGGTCAGCTTCTTCGACGGCACCGTCAAGGAGGCCGACCTGGTCGGGAGCTTCCCCGATGACGACATCGCCATCATCCGTGCTCGAGACGTGCGGGGCCTGATACCGGCTGACCTCGGGACGGTGGAGAACCTTCGGGTTGGCGATGAGGTTGTGGCCATCGGGAATGCGCTAAGTCTGGGCGAGTCGC
This sequence comes from Acidimicrobiales bacterium, assembly GCA_051011515.1. Classification (GTDB taxonomy): domain Bacteria; phylum Actinomycetota; class Acidimicrobiia; order Acidimicrobiales; family UBA8592; genus JBPCTU01. The sequence continues at coordinate 293 of JBPCTU010000401.1, read as the reverse complement.
CAAGCGTGACGAAAGGGATCGTCTCGGCAAAAGGAAGAGACATCTCCGACGGTGTTCTTGAGCTCACCAACCTGATCCAGACCGACGCGGCGATCAACCCCGGCAACTCGGGCGGTGCGCTGATCAACGCCGTGGGCGAGGTGGTCGGCATCAATACCGCCATCTTTTCCGAAAGCGGTGGCTCTCACGGCATCGGCTTCGCCATACCGATCCAGCTCGCCAAGGAAGTGATGCGGCAGCTGATCGAGCACGGCCACGTGATCCGTGGCTGGCTCGGGATCACCGGGCAGGAC
>JBPCTU010000400.1:0-3085 GCA_051011515.1 Acidimicrobiales bacterium | reverse complement strand
GCCTTGGTATGTCCAGATGGCAGGAGATCCGCGAGACGGAACCTGAGTTCGCACAGCGCGTCAAGAACCTGTTCGACGCTGGCCGACACAAGACGATTGCGACGCTGCGAGCCGACGGTTCGCCACGCATCTCGGGCATCGAATGCGAGTTCAGCGATGACGACATCAGCTTCGGCTCGATGCTGCATTCACGCAAGGGAGAAGATCTCGAACGTGACCCCCGCTTCGCATTACATGGGCCCACGTTCCACCCCGAGGAAGGCAAGGAGGGCAACTGGCCCGGTGAAGCCAAGCTCGCCGGCCGAGCGATCAAGGGTGCGTCGCTGCCGGGGTCTGGCGATGGAGAGGAACCGGCAGGCGAGACGTTCACTGCAGACATCACCGAGGTCGTCATCACCGGGCTGAACCCCGAAGCCACGAAGCTGGTGGTCGACTACTGGACTCCCGAACACGGGCTTCGAAGAGCCGAACGCGACTGATGGGGTGACCCCCCCTTCGCCCATCCGAGCGGCATGGCCCGAGACACCGCCCCATAGTTGGCGTCGGCGAGCCACAGAAAGGCACCTTCGACGTCGTTGGAGGGCAACCCGGGCCCAATTGGAGAACAGGCTTCGAGCATGAGCGCGGAAGAAGCCGTCGTGGCCCTACTCGCAATCGTGGTGGGTTCGTTGTTGAAGAGCATCAGTGGCTTCGGTCTGCCATTGGTTGCCATCCCAGCCATCTCATTCGTTGCCGACATCGAGACCGCGGTGGCAGCCGTGGCCCTGCCCAACCTCGCCCTCAACTTCGTCCTGGCCTGGCGAGAACGAGATCACTATGGAGAAACCCGCGACCTGCCCGTGCTCGGCGCTACCGGGTTCGTCGGGGCAATCGCCGGCACGATCATCCTGGTTTCGGTCCCTTCAGAGCCATTGATCGCCCTGCTCGTTGTGGTGGTCACGGCGTACGCGTTCATGTTCTTCAAGGCGCCTGACTTCAGAATCGGACCTGCTCGCTCGCAGCAACTCTCGCCATACATCGGCACCACCGCCGGTGCTATGCAGGGGGCAATCGGGATATCAGGACCCATAGTCGTCGCCTGGATCCACAGCTACCGGCTCCCACGGGGCGCCAACATCTTGTCGGTCACTGCCCTCTTCAGCCTCGCGAGCTTGGCTCAGGTCCCGACGCTCGCGATCAGCAATCAGATGCGGGGGTTGTGGGCTGTCGCTCTCATCGGATGCGTCCCGGCAGTGGCGACCGTGCCCCTCGGAGCACGACTCCGGGAATCACTCAGTTCAGAAGGTTTCGACCGATTCGTGGTGATCACTCTCACGGTCGCAGTTCTGGGTCTGGCGATCCGCACGTTCGCATAGTCCCAGCGCTTGCAGCAACTGCCGTGACCCGGTTGGTGAGCGGCGCCAAAGTCTCAAACTCCCGCTGGGCGCTCTTGTAGATTGTTCGCTCGCGAAGGGAGTGGTTCGGTGCTGTTCACCAATACGACAATCCTCACCCTCAACGACCGACGGGAGATCCTGCAAGACGGCGCCATCCTCGTATCGGGCAACCGCGTCGCCGACATCGGCAAGACCACTGATCTGACCGAGCAATACCCATCCGAAAGCGTCGTCGATCTCCACGGCAACATCACCCTCCCCGGCCTGTTCGACACTCACGTCCACACGGCCCAGTGCATGCTCAGGGGCATCAGCGAGGCGACTCCCCCGCCCGACTTCCATAGCTGGCTGTTCGGTCGGATCTTCACCCTGCAGGGCGCCTACACCTACGAGGATGCCCTGGCCAGCGCGTCGTTGTGTGTTCTGGAGATGCTGAAGTCTGGAACCACCAGCTTCGTCGAGTGCCTGCTCGCCAAACACTACGGACTCGACGGGATTGCCGAGATGTGTATCGAGTCGGGCATTCGAGCGGCTCTGGGAAATCTTGTGATGGACGTCGCTCCGAAGACCCGCGACGAGCTCGGGTGGCCAATCGAAATGTGGCAGACGCGAGAGTCGGGCATTGAGCTCACCATCGAAGGCAACCAGAAGTGGACCGACCCGGACGGCCGGTTGCAGATCTGGTTCGGATGCAGGTCGGTCGAGGTAGGCAACAACCTCAGTCTGTTCGAGGAGGTGAGCCAGCTATCCCGCGAACACGACATCGGCATCACGATCCATTTGGCAGAGCTGCCCCACGACAATGACTACGCCCGCTCTCTCGGACACCGCAGCCACATCGAGCTGGCCAACCACCTCGGGTTACTCGGCCCCCGTACCGTTCTTGCTCACTGCACCGTCGCCGATGACGAGGACATCCAGCTACTCGCCGACACGGGGACCTCCGTGGCCCACTGCCCGGCCAACAACTCCTCGAGCGGGTGGGGACCTACCCGAGTCGCGGACATGTTGGCGGCCGGGGTGAACGTCACGCTTGGCTGCGACGGCGCTCCGAGCAACGCGAACATGGACGTGCTCAGAGAGATGCGTATTGCCACTCATGTCGCTCGGATGCACGAAAACACCCGCTTGGCAATCACGCCGGAGGCTGTACTGGAGATGGCGACGCGCAATGGAGCTCGGGCTCTGGGGATGGGCGACGATCTCGGGTCTCTCGAACCCGGCAAGAAAGCCGACTTCATCGTCGTGAACGTAGATGCACCACACATGCAGCCAATCTGGAGCCCGGCCGCGACCGTCGTGTTCGCCGCCCAGGGAAGCGACGTGGACACGGTCGTCATCGACGGCAGAGTCATCGTGGCGGGGGGCGAGGCGCTGACCATGGACGAAGAGGCCATCGTCGCCGAAGCGAAACAGCGCCAGATCGAGGTGGCCGCTCGCACCAACATCATCGGCATGGACCCGCTCTGGCCGGTGGTGTGACAAGTGCCGCTACACCCCACAGTCTTTGCGACCAGCCGCCCGAAAATCCATCGATATCTTGCCCTCGAAGCGGCACCGGCAGAGCTCGACGTCGAGATGCTCGTATCGCCCGACAAACGGACGCTCTTGAAGTCCGTAGCCGCTGCTGAGTTCCTGATCTCCGAGAGGACCGGTGAGATCGACGCAGAGGTGATCGCGGCAGCGAACGACTTGCGACTGATCCAACG
>JBPCTU010000399.1:0-5716 GCA_051011515.1 Acidimicrobiales bacterium | reverse complement strand
CAGGTACAGGCTGGCGATTCGCAGAAGGCTGGTCTTGCCAGAGCCATTCCGGCCGAGAATGACCCACCGTTGATCGGCTTCGACTGTCAGGTTGATTCCGTCGAGGATCCGACGTTCTTCGCGGTCGAGGCCGACGGCCTCTAGTACCAGTGGGGTTGGGCTCATGTTGTGCGGTGGCTGTTCCAGGTTTCGTACATGTCGGCGTAGTAGCCACCCGAAGCCACGAGTTCGTCGTGGGTGCCGAGTTCGACTATGTCGCCATCGTCGACAACAGCGATGCGGTCGGCCTTCATCGCGGTTGCCAAACGATGGGCAATGATGATCGCTGTTCGACCCTCGAGCAAGGCGTCGAGAGCCTGCTCGACGGTCGCCTCGGACTGGAGATCGAGGTTCGAGGTTGCCTCATCGAGTACGAGCACACGCGGTCGGGCCAGAAACGCGCGGGCCAGCGCAAGCAGCTGCCGTTCGCCGGCTGACAAAGACGCTCCTCGCTCGTGCACCCGCGTGTCCAGGCCCTCCGGAAGCTCGGCCACGAACAGAGCCAACCCGGTCGTGTGCAGGGCGTCCCATACCTCGTCGTCAGAAGCATCCGGACGGGCGAACGCGACATTGTCTCGAATCGACCCTGCGAAGAGAAACGGCTCCTGAGGCACGACCCCCAACTGAGACCGGAGCGAGGTGACGGTCACGTCGCGGACGTCGGTGCCGTCGATTCGCACCGCGCCATGTTGGGGGTCGTAGAACCTGGTGATGAGTTTGGCAATCGTCGACTTCCCAGCTCCAGTTGGCCCCACGATTGCGACACTTTCTCCCGCAGCCAACGCCAGGTCCACTCCGGACAGGACGGGCGTGTCCGGGTCATAGCCGAAGTGAACGTCGACGAGTTCGATGGCACCTTCGATCGGAGGTAGTTCCTCCGCTTCGGCTGACTCGGGCACAGACGGGTGGCGGGCGAGCAACTCGCCGAGCTTTCGCACCGCGGCCTGGCCTTGCTGGTATCCGTTGTAGAGCTGGGTGAGTGACTGAATGGGGGCGAAGAACGCTCCGAGGTAGAGCAAGAACGCGGTGAGTTCGCCGATCTCGAGGTTCCCGTCGATGACCAGCTTGCCGCCGATGAGAAGAACCATCGCCTGCCCGATGACGGCGATGGCTTCGGTCGCGGGCGTGTAGATCGACGCCGCGCGAATCGCGTCGAGGTTGGCCTGTTTGTGATCTCCCACCACATTGTTGTGGTTCACAACGTTGTGATGACGGCGGTTGTGGGCCGTGATTACCCGGATGCCAGCAAGACTCTCCGACAGATCCGACAACACCTCGGCGATTCGGTCTCGAACCAAGCCGTACGAGCGGTCCGAGCGAACCCGGAACCAATTGCTGAGCACAAACGTCGCCGGCACCACAAGAACCAAGGTGATGAGCGCGAGGACCGGGTCGAGGATGAACAGGATCACCGAGATGACCACCAGGGTCAGCGCCTGGACGGCGAAGTTCACCAGACCCTCTTGGAAGAGCTGGGACAGCGCCTCGATGTCGCTGGTCATGCGGGTCATCAGAACACCGGACTTCTCGTCGGTGTAGAAGTCCAGCGATTGGCGTTCCATGTGGCTGAACACGCGAACGCGCAGCGACCGAGTCATGTCTTCGCCCATCGAGCCCGTGTAGCGGATGCGGTACCAGCTGGTGATACCCCCCAACACGATGAAAACCACGTAAAGAGCGGCCACCGTGACAAGCACCTGTTTGTCGCCGGGGACGACGCCCTCGTCGATGCCGATCTGGGTCAGCAAGGGCCCGGCCTGAAGGGCAATCGTTTCGATGACCACGAGGACGAGCGCGCCTGCAAGACGCCACCGGTGAGGCCACAAGAACGACCGGAGAGTGAACACCCCTTCGTCAGGGCTCTTGTAGCTGAAATGGATGTCGGGTTCAGGATGAGCGGGCTCTCGCTCGAGCACCGCGTCGACCTTGTCCTGCAAGTGGCCCGGTACACCGGCGTGCGGCAACCCGGCATCGCGAGCCGAGGTTGCCGTATTCGCTCCCATGAAGCCTGGCGGTGGACCGAATGACGACACTAGAGATCGCCCTCGTCAGCCTCGGCCAGGATCTGTACGTAACGCGGTTCGCTGGCCAACAACGAGCGGTGTGTGCCCTGGGCGACTAGATGGCCATTCTCCAGAAGCACGACGCGGTCTGCCAGGGCGATGGTGGACAAGCGGTGAGCGATCAGGATCGTGGTGCGATCGTCGAGCAGTGAGGTCAAAGCCTCGTGTATCTCTTTTTCGACCCGGACGTCGATCGCGCTCGTCGCGTCATCGAGGATGAGGATCGGTGGATTCTCGAGAAGGGTCCGGGCAATTGCAATGCGCTGGCGTTGACCGCCCGAGAGTGTGTAGCCCCGCTCGCCGACGACTGTTTCGTAGCCGTCGGCTAGTCCAACGATGAACTCATGAGCGCTCGCTGCCTTCGCGGCTGCCACGACCTCATCGAGAGATGCACTCGGGCGTCCATAGGCGATGTTGTCTCGGATGGAGGTGGAGAACAGGAATGGTTCGTCGAAAACCAGCCCGACATGGTGGCGAAGGCTCGACAGGGTCACCCGGTCTATGGCTTGGCCGTCGATCGATATCGTCCCGCTCTGCAGGTCATAGAAGCGGGCCAGCAGGCGGGGGATGGTCGACTTTCCACTGCCCGTTCTTCCCACGATCGCGACGGTTTCGCCGGGTTCGATCGTGAGATTGAAGTCCACCAACACCGGCGGCCGGTGTAGGGCGGATTCGCCGCTCTCCGAGTCGGTCGCTACGGCACCCTCGTTGTACGCGAAGTCGACGTCGACGAACTCCACTCTGGCGCCATCGAGGTCGAGGGCGACTGCGCCCGGGTGGTCGACTACCGCGGGGGGCTCGTCGAGGATCTCGTAGATCCGGCTCGCGGATGCTCCGGCGCGTTGGCTCTGGAGCAGCACGAACCCGAACATTCGGAACGGAGCCTGCAGCATGATTACGTAGGCGTTGAATGCAAACAGCGTGCCGATGCTCACCTCACCGTCGATCGCCAACAAACCTCCGTACAGGAGGACTGCGGCCATACCGAGTCGCGGCAGGGCCTCGATGAACGGGTTGTAGGTGGCACGCGCCCTGATGGCCTCGACGTTCGCCCATCGAACATGGTCGGCGGCCCTGGCCAGGAGTCCGATCTGGCGTTCCTCGGCAGCGAAGGACTTGACGACTCTTATGCCGTTGACGTTCTCATCGACCACGGTCGCGAGTTCGGCCATTCGGGCCTGACTCACCCAAGTGAGTGGGAACACCGTTGATCTGAGCTTTTGGCCGAAGACATAAACCAGCGGCAGTGTTGACAGAGCAACAAGGGTCAGCGGCACATTGATCGTGAGCATGAATCCGAACGCGATCACGAACGCGATGCAGCTCATGAAGATGATCGGCCCGAAAGCGAGGAGTACCTGTATCGAGCGGATGTCGCTGTTGGCTCGAGATATCACCTCGCCTGACTGAGTCCGGTCGTAGTACGAGAAAGACAGGGTGGTGAGGTGGCGGTACAAGAGGGATCGCAGATCGGTCTCGACGTTCCAGGCCACCTCGAATAGCGCGTAGCGGTACAACGCTCCGAATACGAACCGAACGACTCCCAACAGGACAAGCACGACCACCCAGGTCGTCAGCTCGTCTTGATTCCCGACCGCCGTTGCATCGATGGCGGCTCGGGCCACCGCGGGCACCGAGACCTGTACGACGAGCGCGACAAAGCCTGTTGCGACTCCGATGATCACGGGACGCCTGTGTTGGCGGACGATCGGTAGCAGTCGTCGCATCCAACCCAGTGATCGGTCCGGGTCGATCGAGGCGCCCGGCTGTTTGTAGCGGCTGTCGACTACGACGGGCTCGTGGTCTGGTTCCGAGCGTGTGCCTTCGATCGGCGGCGCGTCGGGTCCGGTCACTGCAGGGACCCGACCATTGTGGCCGCCGGCGGTTGGTTGCTCGTTCGTTCGTTGGGTGGTGAGGTCTTGCTGTCGATAAGGGGTCGAACATAGCGCCGGCACCGTCCATCCACGCCCGAGCAGTCGACCGCAGAGGACCCCGACCAACAGCTGCGCCGGGTTGTCCGCCAGGCCACTACGATGGGTGACCTGATGTGTCGGATGGTGACCCGATAGACGGATGGTGACCCGATAGACACCGCGCTCGGACTGCTAGGGGTTGCAGCACTTATTGCCGCGACGGCCTTTTTCGTCGCGGCGGAGTTCGCGTTCGTTGCCAGCGATCGGAACCGCATCGAGAAGGAAGCTGCCGACGGCAGCCGTAGTGCTCAAGTGGTTCTCCGGCTGTTGAAGACCCTCTCGTTTCAACTATCGGGAGCCCAACTCGGCATCACGATCGCGGCGGTTGTTTTGGGTTTCATCGCCGAACCTGTCGCCGCGTCCCTCATAGAACCTGCGATCGAGCCCTTCGTAGCCGAGGGTGCCGTTTCTGGCGTTTCGCTGGTGCTGGCCCTGGTGCTGGCGACCGTGTTCACGATGGTCATAGGCGAGCTGGTGCCGAAGAACGTCGCGATCGCCCGACCCAACCGCACCGCCAAGTTGTTGGGTCGCCCGTTCAAGATCTACAGCACCATCGCGACGCCCTTCATTGTCATCACCGACAGCACGGCTGGCTGGCTGACCCGCCGGATGGGTGTCGAGCCGGCTCACGAGCTCAAACAACTCCCCGAGATCGAGGACCTCGAGTTCCTTGTCCGCAGCTCGGGCGAAGAGGGAACCCTCGACGCTGGAGAGGTGGAATTGCTGACTCGCACGCTTCGCTTCGGTGACAAGACCGCTGACGACGTGATGATCCCTCGCATCGACGTTCATGCAGTCGATTCCGAAACAACGGTCGCGGATCTGGTCGCCTTGAGCAGGTCCACTGGGAAGTCGCGGTTTCCCGTCATCCGTGGGGATCTGGACAGCGTTGCATCCATTGTCCACGTCAAGGCTGCATTGGCTATCGACCCCGATGACCGTGAGACCACGCCGGTCACCGCGATCAGTCGTGAGGTTCTCGCCGTGCCCGAGAGTCGTGATCTTGTGTCCTTGATGCTCGACATGCGTGCCCGCGGAGCTCAAATGGCCGTTGTTGTAGATGAACACGGCGGTACTGCGGGGATCGTTTCGCTCGAGGACTTGCTCGAGGAGATCGTTGGCGAGATAGACGACGAGCACGACCGGGCGACAGAGGTGACGGTCGTGGAAGATGACGGCGTCTTTGTGCTCTCCGGTGGCCTTCACCGCGACGAGGTCCGCGATGCCTGCGGATTCGATTACCCCGATGGCAACTACGAGACCCTTGCCGGGTTCGTGCTCGACCAACTACAGCGCATCCCCAGCGCCGGCGAGATCCTGCGGCACGACGGGTGGCGGATAGAGGTTGTCGAGATGGATCGACGCCGGATCGCCACATTGCGATTGAGCGCTCCGAAGGGTGCGCAAATGCCCGCCTCCCCGGCTGTCGAAAACGGGTCCCGATGAACACCGGTCTGGCGATCGCGCTGGCGATTGTGTTCCTGTTGCTCAATGGCCTTTTCGTCGCGGCCGAGTTCTCGCTGATCGCGGCACGTCGGACTCGGATAGAGCAGTTGGCCGAGGACGGAGACCGTCGTGCCAGGGCCGCTCTCGTGGCAATGCAGAACATCCCACTGACCCTGTCGGGCGCTCAACTCGGAA
>JBPCTU010000398.1:0-6263 GCA_051011515.1 Acidimicrobiales bacterium | reverse complement strand
GCCGTCGAAGGCAACGAATCGTGCGAACGTCTCACCCGGCATGGCACCCACCGGAGACGAGATCGTGCGTTCCATGGCCCCCGGTGAGTTCACCGCAGCCTGGAGGTTCTCCATGGTCTGTCGGAACTCGCGAGCCGGAACCCAACCGAGAGTCTCGGGGGCCTCAATCGCGGGAGCCTCCTCTCCTCTGAAGCTGTACGCGAACGTCCCTCCCCCGACGACCATGTGGTCGATCACGTCGCGCACCCTGAAATCCGCACAGGCGGTGGAGTCACCGAGCTGCCCCGGGTGGATGCTGTCGACCACCTCCTGAAGGGTTGGCAGAATGTAGGAGAGCTGTTCTCTGGGGTCCATTGGTACGCCTTTCGATGGATGGATGTGTGTTCGAGGCCTCGATCAATCGAGGTGACACCTAGAAGGCGTGACAATTGGTGTCACAATGCGACAATGACGCCTTTTGTCACCAGAGACGCCATAAGTCGGGACGGCGGAAACCGCTCGTCCACACGAGCGCGCCGATGACCACCGAGAATCCGCTGGCCCAGGCAGAGGCCGAGGTTGAGCGGGGTGAATGGCAGGCTGCGCTGAACACTCTCTCAGCTACCGGCCCCGCGGCAGGCACGGCCCAGGGGATGGAACTTCTGGCCCTGGCGTCCTACGGCAATGGCGAGTTCGAAGCTGCGGTATCTGCCTGGGAAGACGTCCACTCCCTCCTCGCTGCAGAAGGCGACGAAGTGGGGGCAGCAAGAGCAGCCGCGATGGTTGCCATGTACTTGATGATGGACACCGGCCTGATGGCTCCGGTTCGTGGCTGGTTGCGGCGTGCTGAGCGCCTGCTCGACGGGGCTACCGAGTCACCCGCTCACGCTCTGATCGCCATGACTCGCACATATGAACGCTTCATGTGCGGAGACATGGACGCGGCCGCCACACAATCGGCAATGGCGATCGAGCTCGGCGAGCGTCTAGGAGTAGGGCCAGCGGTTGTCATCGGCCGGGTGGCAGCTGCCAGGGTCAAGATCCTGCAAGGTCACCTGGACGAGGGCCTGGCGCAGCTGGACGAAGTGGGCGCACTCCTCATGTCCGGAGAAGTCGACCCGCTGACAACCGGCATGATGTACTGCGAGCTGATCTGCGCCGCTCAGGGGCTGGCCATGTACGACATGGCCAGCGAGTGGACCGACGTGATGGAGCGTTGGCGACATGGTGCCGCGTTCGGCGGCATCAATGGCCGTTGCCGCGTGCACCGAGCCGAGATGCTCCGGATGTCGGGGCCCTGCGACGCTGCCGAAGAAGAAGCGCTCGGCGCCTGCGACGAACTGCGACCGTGGATGCGGCGGGAGTTCGGCTGGCCACTAACCGAGCTCGGCAACATCCGGCTTCGCCGAGGTGATCTCGACGGAGCCGAAGAGGCATTCATCGCGGCCCATGAGCAGGCTTGGTCGCCCCAACCAGGACTCGCGCTGCTTCGACTCGAACAGGGTGATGTCGATTCGGCATCTGCTCTCATCGACGATGCGATCACCAACCCGTTCGAGATTCCATCGAAGGAACGCCCGCCGTTCGGTGATCTGCGCTTGGCGCCCCTCCTGGAAGCCCAGGTCGAGATCGCATTCGCTGCCGGCGACATCGAAACCGCCAGAGTCGCAAGCGAGCGCCTGGAGACGATTGCCGACTCCTACCCGAGCGCATTGCTCAGAGCATCGGCCTTCCTTGCCGGCGCCCGAACGGCGCTGCTGAGCGGCGATCCTGGTTTGGCTATCGAGGGCGCCACCGCTGCTGCTGTTGCCTGGGCCGAGGTCGGAGCGCCCTTCGAGACCGCCGTGGCACGGATGGTCCTGGCAGAAGCCCACGAGCGGTCAGGCAACTCGAGGGGCGCCGAACTGGAGCGACGATCCGCGAACAGCACCTTCGAGACATTCGGAGCCATGCGTTGGGCTGACCGAGCCACTCAGCTCCTCGGAGAGGGGTCATCAGAGCGGGTCGCGACGAGCGCCCACACGGCGGGCACGTTCCGTTGCGAGGGCGGCGCACGAACGATCTCCTTCGCGGGAGAGACCGTGCACATACGGGACCTGAAGGGTCTCCGCTATCTGGAGCGGATGCTCGCCGACCCCAACCGAGAGTTCCATGTCCTCGATCTGGTCGCCGTCGACGAGGGCACCCTTCCTGTCGTGAACACCCCCGACCAGGGTCACGAGTCGATGTCCGATCTCTCCGACCGAGGGCTACCGGTCATCGACGACGAGGCGCGCGACTCGTACCGTCGGCGGCTGGACGAGATCGAGCAGGACATCGAAGAAGCCACCAGCTTGAACGACCTCGGCCGGATCGAACTGGCGCAGCGTGACCGGGACTATCTCGTCGCCGAATTGGGTCGAGCGATTGGTCTAGGCGGGCGTCATCGCTCGGTCGGTGCCAGCGCAGAGCGAGCGCGAACAAGCGTGACACGCTCACTGCGTTATGCGCTAGCACGGCTCGCCGAGCAACATGCCACGCTCGCAGCACACCTCGAGCAGAGCGTCCGCACGGGAACCTATTGCTCCTACACGCCTGACCCTCTCACGTCGATCGACTGGGAGGTCTGACGCGAGATCCAATCAGCCCGTGTTCGCAAAGTGTCGGCGGCCCAGTCGCCATCGGCTTGAATGGTGCCCCTATCCCGAGGAGTGAGTACATGGCAAGCGCGCAAGGCTGGGTGACGGACTTTCTGGAACGGTCGGAGGGCGGCCTGAACATCGACCGGGTCACCGATGTCGCTCCAGGAATGGACGCCGACGGCATGCTGGCGATCCTTGGCGACGAGCGGCTCGGTGCGCAGGTCATCGAAGCAATGACAGACCTGATGCACCCCACCGACTCGATGTACTACGACGCGATCTTTGGAGCGTTCCACGGCCAAGTCGCGATCAGAAATTGGCTGGTGCCGGTCATGGGCGAGATCTCGTTCATCGAGTTCGCGGCGACTGCCCCGAGTGAAGTCTTCACCCGCGACGGCGGTACGAGCTCGATCGACGAGTGGCAGATGTGGGCGAACATCGGTGAAGAGCGACTGCCGTTGCCTCGTGGCATTTCGACTCGCCACTACGAGGGTGGCTGGGTCGTCTGGAACGCAGACGTGTACGACACCGGCGCAATGCGCCAGCCACCGCCCGATGCAGGCGAGGCGCCCCCACTTCCCGAAGTCCCGCGGACGCCTTGGGTGAGTGAACCAATGGCCGGAGCACCGCGCAGCGACGCTCTGCAGGAATGGCTCGACACGCCAGGTGACCAGCGCGGGCCCCTCGATCATGCGGACATCCACACGATCATGATCACGCCTGAACTCGGTCTGGACGTCGACGCTGTTGGCCCGCTGTTCCACCCCATCGAGAGTCGCCTGATCGAGCCGGCCGCCGAGTTCGTCGGCCAGGACACCATCCGAGAACACCTCAGCAGCCGTCGTGAGAATCGAACGGCGCTGAAGCTGGAACAGGTTGGGCCGCCACTGTTCAACGGCTCGTGTACAACGTTCGAGTGGCTCGCCTCGGATCCTAAAGAGGACTCTCCACCGATTCGTGGAGCCAGTGTCTGTCGCTACCGCGACGGCATGATCGTCTACGCCGCCGACTATTACGACACCGCCGAGGCAAGCTGAACACGAAGTAGTCAGCCTCCCCAAAGTCACAGGCAGATCGTGGCCGCCCCTTGACCGATCAGTTCGTAGACCGGCCCGGCTCCGGTGATCTTCACGCCGTCGATGAAGTTGTCTTCGGTGTAACCCCGCAGTGACGAGCACGGGGGGCAGGCCCACACCACTCCACCGGCGGCCATGAAGTTGTCGATGAGATCTTTCATGGAGGGGTCGTGGGGGTTCATCTGCACCGTGTCGGCAGCGCCCTTGCGGACGAGGTCGACTCCAGAGCTGACGCAGAACACAGTGACGTCTTGGCCGTTCTGAACGCCGCCGTTGGCAAGCGTCCACGCAACCGTGGCCCTCTCGTCGTCGATGCCTCGTGACAGGAAGATGATGGTCTTGTCGGTGCTCATGGTGATGTCCTCCTAGGACAGTTGTTGTGGTTGGTTTGGTTCGCGTTTGCGATCTGATGAGCTGCGATGATCAAGCCGCTGTGCGCCGTGGTTCGGCGTCGAACAGCAGGCCAGCGGCGGTATTGACGGGCCGATAGGCCTCGGCGGCGACCAGCTGGCGCCACCGGTCGGGCCCCAGCGCTGCTGCGACTCGGGGCATCTGGCTCGCATGGCAGTCCAGAGCCGAAAGCTTGATGTCGACGAGGTCCTCGTCGAGTTCCACGACGACGTCGCCGGCTCGGACGCTCTGGTCGGGGTAGCCGGGGACGAATGCATCGATGGTGTGGAGCGCTTCGATGCATGGGTCGGACCATGCGGTCGCGGCAACTGTGGCGAAGACGGGGACGTCGGACCGGGCAGCCATGGCGTCACGGGTCCACCGTCCAACCGCCTGGTGGTCCTGATGGCCGGTCACGCCATCTTCACCGAACGTCAGGACGATGTTGGGGCGAACCTGATCCACAACTGAACCGACCAGGCGGGCACCCAGCCGGTCGTCGATGTGGTGACAAGTGCCGTCGACGACTCCCATGGTGAAAGCGAAGTCACAGCCGAGCGTGGTGATCGCGGCCTGGAACTCTGCCTCACGCCGCTCGGCCAGGAGGGCCGGTGGCCAGCAGTCCGGGTCGTCGGTGCCGTGTTCGCCGGCAGTGGCTGAGGCAACGATGACCCGTGCACCTCGGCTGGCAAACGCTCCGAGTAGCCCACCGCTCAGGAAGCTCTCATCGTCGGGATGAGAGAAGACCGCCAGGACTGTCGGGTGATCGGCGCCGAACCTGTCGACAAGCGCACCGGCGGTGCTCCGGTCGGCGTTTGCTGCGATTTTTCGGGTTGCGGTGCTGCTGATCTCGTGCATGAGATCATCGAACGACACCTGCAACGCCGAAGCTTGGCGATGACCGGGCGATTCCCAGGCTTGTCAGGACCCGGTCTTCGTCACGTTTTCGTCAGAAGTCGCCGCGCCACCCGCAGGACCAGAGGATTCGGCCCCATCAGGGCTGGTCAGGAAGCTAAAAGCTCTCGCGCCCGGATCGTGTCCGGCGTAGGGGCCTGACCCTCATAGATCGACAGCAAGGTCGTCAGCGCGCCTTCGGCCTCCGCTGGATCACCGTGGATTCGCTCGAAACTGACCGAGTCGAGAAGGGTGCGGAGTTCGAGCGCAGGTGATTCGAGCTCACGGGCTACGGCTCGACTGCGCTGGATTCCATCGCGCGCAATGTCGATCTCGTCCCGCGCCAACGCCGCGCCGGCACCGATCCGGTGTAGCTCTGATTCGTAGAAGTAGCTGCGGCTGGTTAGCGCACCCACCGCCTCCAAGACCAACGCCCCGGCGCGGTCGGGGTCGCCCGTTTGCAGGGAGACGTCCGCATAAAGACCTACGTAGTAGGGCTCGTTGAGGGTCACGTCGGCAGCACGAAACCGGTCGATCCCGTCGGTGATCATCGCCAGACCCTCGCCGGCGGCACCGCTGACACCGAGAGCCCACCCCCTGTACATGTCGGCCTGGACAACACGCATCGGAAAGTCCTGGTCCTCGCCGACCTCGCGACACCGGTCCGACCAGTGGATGCAAGCCTCTATCTCACCGCGCAGCTGATGGAACATGGCTCGTTGCTGAACGGCGGTGGAGAGGGCGTAGAGGTTTCGCTCGCCAACGATCACGGCACGCTCGGCCTGTGCCAGCGATTCGTCGGATCGCCCCAAGGCCCACAGAGCAAGTGAGGACCACGAACTACACGACGACGCCGGGTGCTCGGCTATTCGAGCCATCGGGACGCTGTAGGTCTCTTCATCCCACGACTCGAGGACCATCTCGGCGTTTCTCAGACTGCGCGCGAAGGCACCTTGATGAAAGTTCGAGCAGGCGACGAGCTCGTGGGCCTCGAGCGTCAGCGGACCCTCGTCGCGGGGCACCAGGAGCGGAGTCAGAAGATCCTCGGTTCGGGCGAAAGTTCCACGAAGTTCGGACACAGTGGCCAACCCGTACCGAGCGGCGGCTGCCTCGGGGCCATCCGGCGAATCGACGCTCAGCTGCAGCACCCGCTCGTAGTTGTCGGAAACCTGGGGGTCGAACCAACCGTTCGAAGCCACCAGCGCAGGACCGAGGGCCGCCCGCACGAGGCACTCGGCGCGATCTCTTTCTGCCGAGACGGGCACATCTTCGAGCCTGGATAGGGCATCGGTGAGGAACTCCG
>JBPCTU010000397.1:0-14971 GCA_051011515.1 Acidimicrobiales bacterium | reverse complement strand
AGGCCCTTGCCGAGATGAGCGCATCGCGAAACGTAGTTCACGCAAGCGTTCAGTTCACCGATATCGGCGGGCTGGTCGAGGGCGCCAGCGAGGGTGAAGGGCTCGGAAATCAGTTCCTCGCGAACATCCGCGAAGTCGACGCAGTCGTCTACGTGCTGCGGGCCTTCGCCGACCCTGACGTCCCCGGCACGCCAGACCCACTCGAGCAGTTGAGGGTCCTGGAAACCGAGCTGACCCTCGCCGACCTCGACTCGGTGGAACGCCAGGCCACCAAACGCCTCAAAGCCGCACGTTTGGACAAAGCCTTGGCCGAAGAAGCCAAGGCGCTCGAAGCTGCCTTGGCGATTCTCGAAGAGGGCACTCCGCTGTACCGCAGCGGACTCTCCGAAGAGCATCGCCAGACCCTGGCGTCTTACTTCTTGTTGACCAACAAACCCCTGATGGCCATCGTCAACATCGGCGAGGATCAGCTCGATCTCGTGAACGAGATCGTTGAGCCTGTCGCCGCGGAACTGGGAGACACCGCCGACGTCATCGGCGTCTGTATCCAGCTCGAGGCCGAAGCCGCTCAGCTGGACCCCGGAGAGCGAGCCGAGATGCTCGAGGCATTGGGACTGGGAGAAGGGGCCCTGCCCCGGTTCGTGCGGACCGCATACCACATCCTCGGATTGCGAACCTTCCTGACGACGGGAGAAAAAGAGAGCCGGGCCTGGACCTTCCGCGATGGGTCCACCGCTCCCGAGGCAGCGGGCCGGATACACACCGACTTCCAGCGCGGGTTCATCAGGGCCGAGACCATCGAATGGGACGTACTGCTCGATGCCGGCGGCTGGGCCGCAGCCCGCGACGCCGGCAAGGTGCGTGTCGAAGGCAAGGACTACGTCGTCCAAGACGGTGATGTAATGGAGTTTCGGTTCAACGTTTGATGGTTCGATCGCCCAACCCCTTTGCCCGTCGATCAGCGGGGGTTGGCTGGCTACGCTTGAGTCATGGCCGCCGCCGATAAGGATGTTTGGCTGCTCATCGACGGAACGCCCGTGGCTCTCGAGGTTGCGGCGACGTTTGTGGCGCGCCTTCGGGGTCTCATCGGTCGCGACGGCATCGGCGGCGCCTTCTTGCTCCAGCCGGCGCGAGGAGTGCACACATTCGGGATGAGGTTCGACCTCGATGTCGCCTATCTCGATACCGACCTGCGGGTGTTGTCGGTGGAGACGTTGGCCACGAACCGAGTCGGTCGCCGCGCGCGTGGCACGCGGCGAGTGTTGGAGGCCCAGGCCGGGTCCTTCGAGAAGTGGGGGCTGAAGCCGGGGAGCGAACTGGTGATCCCCAGCCGCGAGGCGGCGGCGGGAGGCCGCCCGCGTGGGTGCTGGTGGGTACCCCGATCGGGAACCTCGACGACCTCTCCCCGCGAGCGATCGCCGAGTTGGCGGCGGCATCGGTGATCTGTTGCGAGGACACTCGACGGACCGGTCGGCTGCTGGAACACGCTGGCATCACGCGCCCGAAGCTCCTCATGGTCAATGACCACAACGAGAGTCGTCGCCGGGGAGAGGTGTTGGGTCTACTCGACGCCGGAAAGCGCGTGGCAGTCGTGACCGATGCCGGAATGCCCGGTATCTCCGACCCCGGTGAACGCCTCGTCAGTGCTGTCGTTGCGGCCGGACATCGGGTCGAAGTAGTGCCTGGTCCGTCTGCGGGTCTGGCCGCCCTGGTAGCGAGTGGGTTGCCTACCGGGCGCTTCGTATTCGAGGGGTTCTTGCCCCGGAAGAATGGCCCGAGACGGGAGCGGCTGGCACTGCTTTCGGCTGAGCCGAGGACAATCATCTTGTACGAGGCTCCCCATCGGGTCGCGCGGACTCTCAACGACCTTTCCGAGGTGTTCGGTTCGAATCGACGTGTTGCAGTGGCACGTGAGCTCACAAAGCTCTACGAGGAGGTTTGGCGCGGGCGTCTGACAGACGCGGCGCAGTGGGCAGAAGAAAACAGTCCGAAGGGTGAGATGGTTTTGGTGGTCGACGGAGCGCCGGCTCCGACCGAGCCTTCGGATGACCAGCTGGTCGACGAGTTGCGTATGTTGATCGCCTCCGGTTCCTCAACACGCGATGCCGCCGCCGACGTAGCGACCCGTCTGGGTGTCGCCAAACGGCGGGCATATGCGTTGGCGTTGGAGGTCAACGCGTGAGCGCCTTGGAGCGGTTCGCCGAATGGGAGGCCCGGTTGGAAGCAGGCGACGAGGCGTCGCCGGCCCCGGTCGAGACGCGGGGCTCAGCTGAGACCGCACTGGACCTGGAGTGTTTGTACGACCCGCAAACCCTGGAAGCGATCGATGCTCGGACGGGCGAACCCAGACGCGCTGAAGCCACCATGGCTGGTTGGCGCGGGGGAGCAGCGACCGGCGCTGTGGTCGTCGGCCTGGTACAGGGCGTCAGGGATGCCCTCGAGGAAAATGAGCCGGATCCCGTTGTCGAGATCGAACAGCTGCGTCGGGATGGCACCCTCGAACCGGTGACAGTGCATCTGGCCTGGGGTGACCCCCAGGCGAGTGTGGCCATCGTGAGGCGCTGGTTGTTCTGAGCGCTGGTTGGTCTGAGGCCGCAGGGTCCGCCACCGGAGCCGGAGTTGGCCGATAGCGCTGGGTTCTCTGACCAGGGAGTTCGAGCAGGATCCCCGAGACTGTCACACCGTGTCTCCACAATGGGGTCATGGACTTTGTAGTTGTTGCTGCCGCTCTTGTTCTAGTGCTTGTTTTGGGTGTTGCCGGGGGCGCCCTCGTGGCTCGTTTCGTATCGAAACGCGACCATGAACGGCAGTTGGAGAACCTCACCGAGGGTCAGGCCGTCGCGGTCGAGGCCGCGGTGCGTCAGGTGCTCACCGAACGCGAGGCCACTGCAGCTGTTGTAGTCGCCGATCGCGAGTCGACGGTTGCAGCTGCGGTCGACAACGCGGTGAAGGTGGCCACCGCAACCCTCGATGCTCGGATGTCGCAGGGTTCCAAGGAGCTCGACCTGCGATCGGCATCGTTCAACGATCGAGTCGACGGCATCGGGGGTCAGCTCGATAAGGTCCAACGGCTCGTCGCTCAGCTGCAACAGGACAAGGCCGCACAACACGGCCAGCTGGTCTCCGAACTTCGGACAGCCGCCGCTCGCAGCCGCGAGCTTCACGACACCACTGCTCGGCTTCGCGAGGCTCTTGCCAGCCCCAAGGCGCGGGGGCAGTGGGGCGAACGGATGGCCGAAGATGTTCTCCAAGCCGCTGGGTTTCGCGAGGGCGTCAACTACGAGAAGCAGCGAGCTGTGCCCGGAGGCGGCATCCCGGACTTCACTTTCCTCCTGCCGCGGGGCCTCGAGCTCAACATGGATGTCAAGTTCCCCATCGACAACTACATGCGCTTCCTGGACGCCGACGACGACGTTGCCCGGGACAAGGCACGTTCGGCATTCGCCCGCGATGTTCGAGCCCGAATTCGCGAGCTCCGCGACCGCGGCTACATCGACCCTGAACGCACCGTCGAGACCATGTTGTTGTTCATCCCGAACGAGAGCGTCTACGCCTTCGTGCACGAGAACGATGCCGACCTCATCGATCAGGCCTTACAGCAGAAGGTCGTCCTCTGTTCGCCGCTGACCTTGTTCTCGGTCCTTGCCATCGTGCGCCAGGCTGTCGACAACTTCCGGCTCGAACTTCGAAGCGGCGAGATTCTGGACTTCCTCGTCGAGTTCCGAGGCGAGTGGGACCGCTTCACCGACCATCTCGACAAGACGGGCCGCCAACTCGAGACTTTCCAGAAGTCGTGGGAGGCGCTCGGGAGCACTCGACGCAACCAGCTCGAGCGCAAGCTCCGCCGCATCGACGAGCTTGAAGCAGAACACGAGACAAACGCCCAGCTGGTGCCCTTGGACGACAAGGTGGAGACGTCGCCGGTCGCCGACGAGGCTCCGGACATCTTCCGATCTGCCGAGGCCGGCTGACTTCGTCGGGGCGAGACCGGGCGGCGATACTCTGAGCCCCCTATGACCAAACCCGTCCTGGTAGCCGTTGCTTGGCCTTACGCTTCGGGTTCCCGGCATCTCGGACACCTGGCCGGCGCCTATCTGCCCGCCGACATCTTCGCTCGACAACAGCGAATTGTTGGCAACGAGGTGTTGATGGTCAGCGGCTCCGACGTGCACGGGACTCCCATAACGGTCCGAGCCGATGCCGAAGGTGTGTCGCCCAAAGACATCGTCGACACCTACCACGGCGAGTTCCTGTTGCAATGGGACGAACTCGGAATGAGCTGGGACCTGTTCACCACCACCGGTACCCCTCATCACGCTCAGGTCACCCAAGAGATGTTCCTCGCCCAACTCGAACGGGGGCACGTCGATCGGCGTACCAGCCAGCAACTCTTCGATCCGGAGGCCCAGCGCTTTCTGCCCGATCGATACGTCGAAGGAACCTGCCCGAACTGTGGTTACGGCGAGGCACGCGGTGACCAGTGCGACAACTGCAGCCACACATACGATGCCACCGACCTGATCGAGCCCCGGTCGAAGTTGTCCGGTGCAACTCCCGAGGCCCGCGAAACCGAGCACTTCTACTACCGCTACTCGGACTTCAACGATGAGCTCGAGAAGTACCTCAGTGACAAGGACCGGTGGCGGCCCCACGTGTTGAACTTCGCCCGAGGGTGGCTCGATGACGAAGGGCTCATGGACCGCGCCATCACCCGAGATCTCGACTGGGGGGTCGAGTTGCCTGTCGACGACTTGGGCCCGGGAAAACGAATCTATGTGTGGTACGACGCGGTTATCGGGTACCTGTCCGCTTCACAGGAATGGGCCGAGACCTCCGGCGAACCCGACCGCTGGAAACACTGGTGGCACAACCACGACAGCAGGCACGTGTATTTCATCGGGAAGGACAACATCCCGTTTCACGCGCTGTTCTGGCCCGCGCAGCTTATGGGGGTGGGATCGGCGATCGGAGACGCCGAGCTGCACTTGCCCGACGAGATCCCCGCCAACCAGTACGTCACCTTCAAGGGCGGGAAAGCGTCGGCGAGTCGAGGTGTAGGCCTGACGATCGCCGAGGGGCTGGAGCAGTTTCAACCCGACGCGTTGCGCTACGCCCTTGCCGCCAACTTCCCGGAGCAGGCCGACACCGAGATCTCGGTTGAGGAGATTGCGCGGCGAATCAACGAAGAGCTTGTGGCGACATGGGGGAACCTGGTCAACCGAGTCTTGGCAATGACGCACAAGACCTGCGATGGAGCCATCCCCGAACCGGGCGCGCTGGCGCCCGAAGACGAGGCACTGCTGGCCACAATCGACGAGTACCTGTCCAAGAGCGCTGAGCAGTTCGAACGGGTGGAGTTGAGGGCGGCACTCCGGACGGGAATGGACGGGGCCCAGGCCGCCAACCAGTACCTGAATGCAACAGAACCATGGAAGCTCGCAAAGACCGATCCCGAACGAGCCCGGACGGTGTTGTTCGTGGCCTTGAGCGCCATCAACGGGGTCCGGGTCATGTTGGCGCCGTACCTACCGTTCTCGGCAACTCACCTGGACAACGTGCTTGGACCGATTGACGGCTGGCGTCGCGTGCCGCTCGAGGCAGGCCGTCCGATCGACAAGCCGTCACCGATCTTCGCCAAGGTCGAACTCGAAACCTCGTGATGCGCTGGATCGACAACCACTGCCATCTCGACCCAGGTGCCGAAGGAGATGCCCAGATCTCAGAGGCCGCCGCCGCCGGAGTCGAGCGGTTCATCGACGTCGGCACCGACTCGGCCCGGAACCATCAGACCATCGCCGCGGCAGAGCGCCATCCGGGTGTTGTCTTCGCAACCGTAGGGGTTCATCCTCACGACGCCTCCGAGGGCATCGACGGTTTGGCCGACCATCTCGACCACGGCGGAGTTGTCGCGGTGGGCGAGTGCGGCCTGGACTACCACTACGACCATTCACCTCGCGACATCCAACAGCACGTCTTCGCGGCTCAGATCGGCTTGGCCCATGAGGCGGGTTTGCCGCTCGTGATCCACACCCGTGAGGCATGGGAAGACACCTTTGCGATCCTCGACACCGAGGGGCTGCCGAAAAGTACCGTCTTCCACTGTTTCACTGGTGGGCCCGCCGAGGCCGAGGAGTGCCTGGCCCGGGGTGGCTGGTTGTCCTTCTCGGGAATCGTGACGTTCAAGAACGCCGACGATCTGCGATCGGCGGTCGAGAACACGCCACTCGAACGGCTGATGCTCGAGACTGACTCGCCTTACCTCAGCCCGGAGCCAAAACGTGGTAGCCGCAATGCTCCCGCAAACCTGCCGCTGATCGGAAACCTCGTCGCGGAACTCAAGGGTGTTGAACCCTCTGACCTGGCCAAACAGGTCTGGGACACCACTCACGCCTTCTATCAGCTCCCACTCGGCTGAAGCCGGCTTAGGCCGGGCGACCCATTTGAGTTTTGCGAATGTGTTACGACATTCCGTAGCCTTTGTCGTGCTCCGATAGGAGTAGGAGCTGACTTCGGGTCAGCTGAGCGGAGCGGAGGAACCAGTTCGACCATGCACAGGCCATGGCTTGCACGATTGCGGTACGTCGGCGTTGGCGCGCTGATCGTCATCGTCGCGTTCTTTGCACTTGCGCTTGGCGAACGGCCTGACCCGTCGGGGGAGTTCCTCGTCGTAGCGGTCGAAGTCGATCCGGCTCCGACTCCGGCAGTGCCGACGCCGATGGCTACGCCAGGTGCCGAACCCGCCGAGGCGGCAACCTCGCCCGCGTCCGAACCTGAGGCAAGCAATGTTGTGGGCGAGGAGGCCGCGGTAGAACTGGCGAACACCGACCCTCTCTCTGCGGGCTCGGAAGGTGCTGAACCTGCTGGTGCCTTACCGGTTGTCGACGGGTTCTACGTGCCCAACTTCGTGGCCGCGGGAGACCGGACCGGAAGCGGGACGGATCGAAGCGTCGACCTTCAGCCGCCGACACCTGTTCCTGCGCCGCCGGTTGTGGCGCAGCCAACTCCTGTTCCGGCTCCAACGCCGACTCCAGTCCCCCAGCCGACCCCTGTCCCTCCGACTCCGACACCTAAACCCGACAATGGCGGTGGCGGTGGCGGTGGCGGTCCCACCGAAGCCCAGTGGGAGGCGCTTCGCCAGTGCGAATCGGGCGGCAACTACTCGATCCTCAACCCGAGCGGCCAATACCGCGGGGCTTACCAGTTCAGTCGGGCGACTTGGGACTGGATAGCGGGAATGTTCTTCCCCAACTTGGTTGGTGTTGATCCCGCTCAGGCGGCCCCAGGTGCCCAGGATCGTATGGCCAAGAAACTCTACGAAACCGCCGGCTGGCAGCAGTGGCCGGTATGTGGTCGCCACCTGCTGTGATCCGGCCCGGCCCATGATGCTGGGAGCGGGCGCGGTCCGCGACCTTCTGGAACGTTACGGGATCGAACCAAGCCGAGCGTTGGGTCAAAACTTCGTAACCGACCCCAACACGATCCAACGCATCGTTTCGAGCGCAAGCGTCGAACCAGGCGACCGGATCGTCGAGATCGGCCCTGGTGTTGGCTCTCTGACGCATGGGTTGGTTGACGCCGGAGCCGATGTGGTGGCGGTGGAACTCGACGAGCACCTCGTGCCCGCATTGGTCGAGAGCATGGGTGACGCGGTTGGCCACGGCGTCGACATCGTTCAGGCAGACGCAATGAAGCTGGACTGGGCGGCCTTCTTCGCCCAGAGAGACCGAGGGCCCTGGAAGCTGATCGCCAATTTGCCCTACAACGTGGCGGCCCCCGTTGTGTTGCGGGCCCTGGACGAAGCACCGAACATCAACGAGATCGTGGTCATGGTTCAACGCGAGGTTGCAGAGAGACTTGCTGCCCCTGCGGGTTCGTCCTCCTACGGCATCCCATCGGTCAAGGTGGCGTATTGGGGCAGAGCCGAAATACTGGGCACGGTGTCGCGCAATGTGTTCTTTCCCGTGCCGCGCGTCGAGTCGGCCCTCGTCAAGATCCTGCGTGCAGAACAGCCCGCGACACCTGCCGACCCTGATCGCCTGTTTGCCTTGGTGAGGCAGGCCTTTGGGCAGCGGAGGAAGATGTTGCGGAGGTCTCTCGCGAACGTGGTTGACGAAGCGGTGTTCACGATGGCGGAGGTTGCGCCCACGGCCAGGCCCCAGGAGTTGGATGTCTCCGATTGGGGCCGGCTGGTGTTGGCGCTCGACACCGGGGACTAGATTCGCACGTCATGCAGCTGACAGCGCCGGCCAAGCTCACCTTGTCGCTTCGGATTACAGGCCGACGCGATGACGGCATGCACCTGATCGACGCCGAGATGGTAACGCTCGATTTGGCTGACCTGGTGTGGGTGGACGACACCGCAATGGCGACCATCGTCAGCTACGCCGGTGAGTATCCGGTCTCGATTCCGTTCGAGGATGACCTGGTCGCCAAAGCCATGGAGCTCGTCGGGGGCCATGCGTCGATCACCGTTCACAAACACATTCCACCCCGTGCCGGCCTGGGCGGAGGGTCTGCTGACGCTGCAGCCATTCTCCGCTGGGCCGAGTTCGGTGACCTCGACCAGGCAGCCGCGATCGGTGCCGATGTGGCGTTCTGCACAGTGGGCGGCCGCGCGCGAGTGGGCGGGATCGGTGAGGTAGTGGAGCCACTCCCATTCAGTGAGCACCGGTTCACTCTGTTGATCCCGGACTACGGATGCTCCACAGCCGAGGTCTACGCCAAGTGGGACGAGCTCGGTGGGCCCGAAGGAGAGAACGGCAACGACCTGGAACCTGCGGCACTCGCCGTAGAGCCGAGGCTGGTTGACGATCGTGACCGGTTGGGGAACATCACTGGTCAGCGGCCGCGGCTGGCGGGAAGCGGGTCGACCTGGTTCGTCGAAGGCGCGTTCCCCGGTGGTGGCCGGATCGTCGCCCAAACCGTGCCTGCCTGAGGCGCGCAAAAGCCTCGAGCGAAAGCGATCAGCACGGAGCGCGTGCAGTGCGATTCGCAGGATGGGTGTTACTTGCCGCGAGCGCGACGCTGATGGCGCGTGCGCTTCAGCATCTTGCGATGCTTCTTCTTCCTCATGCGCTTGCGGCGCTTCTTGACGAGTGAACCCATACGAAGGGGGCACCGTATCCAGATTTCGACCGGATGGGTGCGCACGGGCGCGTATTTCTTGTGTGAATGTCCCGCCGGTCAGCGCGAACGAGGCGCTACGGTCGTGTTGAGAATTGGCCGGTAGTTCAGCTGGAAGAACGCCTGACTTTGACTCAGGAGGTCGTGGGTTCGAGCCCCACCCGGCCAGCGAGAGAATCCCTCCCCCTCACCAGCGCAGTGGCGCTCTACGGGCTTCGACTTCAGTAGACGGGGTTCGCAGATTCCGACAACGCGGAGGTGGCGGCCAGCTCTTTCCGCCGGATCCGCTCGCGGCTGCCGTAGATCGGTCTACTTTGGTACCGGGCAGCGTTTTACCGTGCCGGTTACTGCGTCGGCATCGATGATCACCGACAGCCCTTTCGGGGGTCCGCCCTCGCAGACGTTGCCAACGACCAGGCCGCCGCCAGTGACATGGACACCACCCCGGCCGTGCTCTCTGATGTTGCCCTCGACTCTGCTGTCTGAGTCGATGAAGACGAAGCCCGGTCCGCGCTCTCTGATGTTGCCGATGACGGTGCTTCCTTCACCAACTCGGACATGGCCGGCACGGAACTCGAAGATATTGCCCTCGACGGTGGCATCGTCCTCTATTGCGATGTATCCACCACCGCGGGCCGTGATGTTCCCCGTCACCGTTGCCGGGCCGCCCGTTCTTCCGGTGACGAAGAGGTTTCCTCCTCCGCTGATCTTGATGTCGCCTTCGACGACGCCGTAAACCGTGAGACTGGCACCGGGACGCATCAGGATGTCGCCCTTCACCGTCACCGCCGGTTTGATCACCCGGTTCCTGGCGTAGACCTGGTCGCCCTCGATGACCCTCGCGTCGGCGCTGGGCGCGGCCCAGAAAAAGCCGGCCAACATTGCGACCACGACCATGACCGACACCAGTCGGCCCTTTGCGGAGTTTGCGCGCATAGGTACCTCCAAACCAAGACCCGCCCGCGGGTGATCGAATTCGATCTCCAAGCAATTTAACGAGAGCCTGCAGATCGCGCCAAAGCGCCGATTGCCAACGGAGGCGCCGACGGAGGCATGGCCGACTTCGACTGGGCTAGCGGCTTCGTCCCTGAGCGCACCAGAGACTTTGCCGCGCGTCTAGCTCGCGAGGATGCCGAACACTGCGAGGGAGTCTGGTCCCGAGACCACCTTGGTGGCTGAGATCCCACCCTCGGTCAACACAAGGGCCATGAGCATGTCTTTGCCGGCGCCCAGACTGCCGCTGATCTCATCGGCGATGTTCTGAGCAAGTGTCAGCGTCTCTTCGTCGGTGGATCCCTGTTGCACCGCCGCGACGAAGTCTTGGGTAGTTGTCACCGCCAACGCCGAGGTGCCTGCGGGCAACGCGCCGCCGATCCTTTCCAACGACTCGTCGTTGAACCCTGCGTCGTTGTGCGCGGCAACCCCACCAATAGCGGCGCCTGCCCCGGCTCCCAATGCCATACCGGCAGGCCCGCCGAGAATGCCGATCAGACCACCAACTAACGCACCTACACCTGCGCCTCTGCCGCTGGTCATGTCGCCGGTCTCGTCGATGTGCACCTCACCAGCTGCGTCGCGGCGTACGACCGCCGCGTTCTCGTACGCGAACCCGCCAAGCTCGGCGTCTTTCAGGCCCTCGAATGCCGTGTCAGCACCATCCTCGGCGGTGTATGACGCGAGAAATACGCCCATCCCCGGAATACCTTCATCAGGCTGCTCGTCACTCACGGCACTCTCCAGACGTCTCGACCCACGATTGGGGTTTCCAAGCGGGCGTCAGCCTAGGACAAGAGGGTCACTCGGGTGGGCGAACTCGGTCCGTCCTGCTCGCCGTGCAGTCTTCCAACCGCAAGGCCGCAGGCAGGCCCGAGCTGTCGCCGCCGTGACCAGTTAGGTGGGGCGGGGAGGCGGCTCGCGGCGGGAGTGGGCTATTAGGTGGCACACGTCCGCGGCGATGTTGGCGGCCGCTAGTGCGGTGATCTGCGCCGGCCCTTCGTAGTGAGGGGCCACCTCGACGACGTCGCCCGAGACCACGTTCATTCCGAGCG
This sequence comes from Acidimicrobiales bacterium, assembly GCA_051011515.1. Classification (GTDB taxonomy): domain Bacteria; phylum Actinomycetota; class Acidimicrobiia; order Acidimicrobiales; family UBA8592; genus JBPCTU01. The sequence continues at coordinate 3,800 of JBPCTU010000397.1, read as the reverse complement.
CATCCATCTCGAACAGGATTGCCCTCGACTTGTAGACGTCAGGTCCTCCCGGCACGGGCGTGCCCGTCGCAGGCGCGAAAGCCGGGTCGAGGAAGTCGATGTCGAAGGTCAGGTAGGTGGGGTGGTCGCCGACTACCCGCTTGACCTCTGCAGCGATCTCGGCGGCCGACATGTCGTGAATGTGGATGCCGTCGAGCACCGTGTAACCCAACGCCGTGCTGAAGTCGTACGGCGCGCGGATGCCGAGATGGAGTGACTTATCGGGGACGATCCAACCCTCGAGTACTCCGTGGAAGAACATCGTCCCGTGGTTGTGCGCCGGCGCGGGGATGTCGTCAGAGTGAGCATCGAAGTGCACCAGCGCCAGCGGTCCATGCTGTTCTGCGGCCGCCTTCATGAGCGGGTAGGTCACATAGTGGTCACCACCCAATCCGAACACCGATACGCCGGCTTCGTGCATTGGTGTGACCGCTTCAGTGCACGAGTCGCGAAACGAATCCCAGTACCCAACCTTGTAAGGCACGTCGCCCCAGTCGATCATGCGGTACTCGTCGCTCACATCGAAGTGCCAGGGCCAAACCCCTGTTGGCCACGCGCCGACGAATTTGGACAACTCGCGGACTGCCCGAGGGCCGAACCTGGCGCCAGGTCTATGTGTCGTGCCTAGGTCGTAGGGGCACCCTACGACGGCGATGTCGGCGCCCTCGAAATCCTTGGTCCGCTCGATGCCCTTGAACGTGAGCTCGCCACCCGCCATGGGGACACCCTCGAGTTTCGCCGAGGCGACGTGGTAGAACTCGGCCACCTCGGGCGGAAGGTCGCTGAGGTCGACTCCGTTTCGTTCCTCGCTCATAGGTGCTCCTTCGTCGGCGCGTCGGACGATCGCCGGAAACAGGAGTCAAGCACGGGGCTCTCGGCGGTCACAAGCTCTGGATCCGCTGCCAGCGGGTTCGCAGCCGCCGGTGGGGGGGCGTCTCCTGGGACGCGGCAGTGGTAGGAGGGACTCGATCAGGCCCAGCCCTCCGGGCCCCCATCGTTGTGGCCCGGCTGTAGCCGAAACAGCCGGGCCATGTCTCTAGGCCGCGACCGTTGAGTCTCGGAGCCAGACGTCGACCTGACGGTTGGGCATCTCGATGTTGGCCTCGTCGAGGGCGTCCTTGAGCCGGCGGCGCAGATGCCGTTCGAACCGCCGACGCTCGCCGGCATCGACCCATACAACGACGCGGATCATCACCGCATCGTCGCCCAATTCCTGCACGCCCTGAACAACCGGGTCGCCATCGACCATCTCGCGCCACTCGGGCTCGGCCACGGCACGGTCGACCGCGCCCTGCAGGGCCTCCAGGGCCTGCGTGAGGTCGGCGGCGTAGGAGACGCCAATCTCGATAGTGGCCCTGGAGTGGGCTTGATTCTCGTTGGCTACCCAGTTGATCTCGCTGTTGGGCACGTGCCAGAGAGTTCCGTCCGGATCCCGGATCACCGCGGTGCGGAGGGTGACACGTTCGACTTCTCCATTGACGACGCCGACGTCAATACGGTCGCCCACCCCGAACTGGTCCTCACCCAGCATGAACACGCCGCGGAGCATGTCCTCCACAAGGGACTGGGCACCGAAGCCAATGGCCAGACTCAGGATTCCGGCCGAGGCGATGAGCGCAGTCACTCCCACTCCTACCGTTTCGAGGCACAGGATGAGCGAAGCACCGAATATCAGAGCCGTTGTCATGCTTCGCAGGAGGGACCCGATCGTTGTGGCCCGCTGCTCAGCACGAGCGACTGAACGTTCGTCCATGAGCGACTCCCCGTGGTCGGCGCTCACCGTGCCCATCCGCGACACGGTCCGTCCGATCCACTTGCGGGCGAATCGGTTCAGAATCAGGGCACCGATGAGGATCAGCGCGATCTTGACCGGCGTACCGATCAGAAAGCTCGCGGTCTCGGCGAACGCCTGGTTCTCGGTCCACTCATAGAGCGTCTCGCAGAGCTCTCCTGAGTTGCCACACACGACATCAACGGTTGTGTCGGTTGTTTCCGACGTTGAAGTTTGTTCTTCGCTGGTGTCTTGAGCGACCGCCAGCGCTTGATCGGTGTTCATGTTGCACTCCTGGTTCTCGGCTGTGCGTACCCTCCTACAGATCGCTCACGACTTCTAACGCGCGTCTTCTTGATTGCCTGTTGAACGGCCCGTAGTGTCGGTTTCGTCCGAGGGCCTCGGCGCACAGAGTGTGGGCGATCAGACCCGTGAGTCCCGGCGGGGGTGAAGTGGCAATGGGAGACTCTGATCGATTGATCGGACGTCGCGGTCTGATCGCAGGCGGAAGTGCAGCTGCTGTGGCCGCAGCAGCGGTGGGTCTGGGCGGTTCGGCGCTGGCCGAAGAAGACCACGGGAGTTCGAATCAGCCGAATCCCAAACCGCCCGAGCCCTTTCCCAAGCCGAAGAAGCACTGTGGGCTGCCGCCGGTGAAGTCGGCACCCAAACCGATACCGGGGGGTATCGACTCCGGTGACCCGAACGTCGGTTTCATCCATTGGTGGCTGCCCGGCCCCGACGGCTCGACCACCCAGATCCTGGAGATCCCGGGCTTCGGCCTGGACGTCGACCCCAGCACAATCACGGACTTCCAAGGCGTATCGGCCTTCGCGGTGGTTGCCGGCACCGTTCGTGGTTCCGATGGCGTCGACTACGACTGTGAGTTCGACGTCCGTGCCATGAAGGGCAACTACGTCGGTGAGGACGGACAGAAACGGTTCGGCGCGTTTGCCTTCCTTTGAGTGGACTTGTTCACCCCCGGTGCGGGGGCTGCAGGCCAAGTACACGATCTGACACCAGGAGTGCTCCCGAACGGGGTCTTCTGGACGTCGGCGATTCCGGTTAACTCCTTTCATGTAGGCCCGAATCGAGCCCAACTCCGACTGCGGCGGCTGCCGGTGTGCGACAGCTTCTTCTTCGGCAGCGGCGAGGGAGTGAGCGCCCAGGTTTCGTGCAACGTGAAATGGGAAGCGACAACCAACCGTCAGGACAGGGGCGAGGGCTCGAGCGCTGCTCCCGACACCCCGGGTGCCTTCACCGGCAAGTTCTCCGACGCCAACTGCACCGCTCGGGTGCGAGGTCGCGAAACCGGCTTCGCGTTCAAACCGAACGATCCGCTGGACGCGTCGGGTTTCTACGCAAACTTTGGCGAACAACGGAATGGCGTCTTCCTCTAACAGAGCAGCGGGCGCGCATGCCCTCGATTCTGCATCGGTCGGGGCGTCAACCGATGCAGAACTCGTTGCCCTCGGGGTCGGTCATGACCACCCACCTCGTTCCGCCGCCTGTCCTCCAAAGCGGCCCACTGTCGCCCTCGGGGTCGACGAGGCTGGCGCCAAGGCGGGTGAGGCGTTCTATCTCTGCAAGCGGCTCTTTGGACGCCAGGTCGACATGCATCCGATTCTTGCCGAGGGTCGGGTGGGTGACCCGAAAGAACAGGATGTGTCGAACCCCACGAGAGTCCGGTGCTCGAAGTCTGACGAAGTCGTCTTCTTCGGCCGTTATTGCGTAACCAGTCACCTCGCTCCAGAATCGGGAGAGAGTGTGGGGGTCAACGGCATCAAAGGTGATGTTGTACACGAATGCCATGCACTCATCGTCGCGCAGCACCGTGTCGGCAGTTGCCCTGACTCGGCAGTTGGACTAGCCAAGCGGCGATGACTTCTTGGGGAAGGCGACGCAGCGGGCCGCTGATTGGCGCCTTGAGGGCGGCCGACCTGGCGTTACGATCCCGGGCCCCGGCGTCGCTTCACGACCTCACTCGGCTCGA
>JBPCTU010000396.1:0-7826 GCA_051011515.1 Acidimicrobiales bacterium | reverse complement strand
AGGTCTAGCGACGTCGATTCTTGGCATGGTTGGCGTCGATGCAGACCCTCTCGCGAGTCGCGAACACATCCTGATTTCCAACCTGTTGACCTACGCCTGGTCTCAGGGAGAGGATCTGACACTCGCTGAACTGATCGGCCAGATCCAACATCCGCCACTGCGCAAACTCGGCGTCATCGACCTGGACAGCTTCTACCCAGCAGCCGACCGGACCCAGCTGGCTATGAAGCTCAATGGCTTGGCAGCATCGCCGGCGTACACCAGCTGGACCCAAGGCGCCGACCTCGACATCTCCAGTTTGTTGTATTCGCGCGATGGGTCACCGCGTTGTGCCGTGATCTCAATAGCGCACCTGAGTGACGACGAGCGTCAGTTCGTCGTCACCCTCACCCTGTCGAAGTTGATCACCTGGATGCGGTCCCAATCCGGAACGTCGGACCTGAGAGCACTGGTGTACATGGACGAGGTCTTTGGTTTCGTTCCGCCATCGGCTGCCCCACCTGCGAAGAAGCCAATCCTCACGATCCTCAAGCAGGCTCGCGCCTTCGGTGTGGGCATGGTTCTCTCGACACAGAACCCGGTGGACCTCGACTACAAGGCCATCTCCAACGCCGGCACCTGGATGATCGGTCGATTGCAGACTGAGCGAGACAAGGCACGCCTGCTGGAGGGCATGACTTCTGCGGCCGGGACGATCGACATCGGTGTCATCGACTCGGCTTTGAGCGGGCTTGGCAAGCGCGAGTTCCTGCTCCACAGCACGAAGCGAGACGAACCAAGCGTCTTCGGCACGCGTTGGGCGATGTCGTACCTCGCGGGGCCGCTCACTCGTGAGCAGATCACGGCGCTGATGACCGACCAGAAGGAAACCCTTCGATCTACATCTGGCGGTGCTAGTGCGGTGCCGAAAGCCGAAGAAGCCCCGGGCCAGGACGACCTCGCCGAAGACGAGACGAACACCCCGCCACCGGTTGCCGAAGGCGTCGAGGTTGCCTACCTCGATCCCGGAACTCCTTGGATGGAAAGCGGCGGGGTCTCGCCCGGACCCCGCCGCCTCACCCCGGGCCTCGCCGCACGGGTTCACATGCTCTTCGACGACACCAAAGCCGACCTGAGGCATGAGGAGCAGTGGGAAACCGTCTTGTTTCCGATCTCGGGCGAACAGGCAGACATGGAAGCCGCAGTCGACGTCGACTACGACGATCGTGACCTTGTCCGCGAACCTCCACCGGGTGCCACCTACGTACTGACCTCGGCCAAGATCCACACGAAGACGTTCTTCGCCAACGCGAAGAAGGACCTTCGGGACCGCCTCTACCGGCATGAGACGCTGGACCTGCTACGGAACGTCCCTCTCAAGGCCTACTCGCGACCCGGTGAGGCTCTCGAGAGCTTCGAGGCACGGTGTCAGCAACTCGCCGACGACCGTGCCGATCAGGACGTCGACAAGATCAGGGCGAGCATCGAGGAGAAGATCGACCGGGTTCGAGTTTCCATCTCCACGGCCGAAGACCGGCTACGTGAGGCCGAGTCGAGAGCCAAGACAAGCCGGGACGACGAACTCATGTCCGGCGTGGGCGATGTTCTAGGCGGGCTTCTGGGCGGCAAGAAGTCGTCGAAATCAGTGCTGGGCGGCCTGCGCCGTGCAAGCACGAAACGAAGAACGCGCCAAAGCGCTGCAGAGAGGGTCAGGACCGCCGAAAACCGCGTCGAAGACAAGATCGACCAACTCGAAGACCTCGAAGAGGAGCTAATCGAGGCAATCGAGGACATCGTCTCTGAATGGGACGAAAAGGCACTCGAGATCACCGACTACCCGGTGCCACTCGAGAAGACCGACATCTTGGTTGAGGACATCGTCCTGGTATGGATGGCAACCGCCTGATACGCCCCACCTGACGTGACCACGATCAGGGGTCTCGCCGAACGTGACGGTTGGCGTTGCTGGCTGTGCGAGGGCGAGATCGACGACGCGGCCCCACCAAACTCACCGTGGCGAGCCACCGTGGATCACGTCGTACCCAAGTCCCGAGGCGGGCTGACCGAACCAGCGAACCTGCGTCTGAGCCATTCGCGATGCAACGCGGCGCGAGGGAACCACCTCCCTGAGTTGTCATGGCCTGGGGAGTTCGCTCTGATCGACTCATCACCGGTCTGGCAGAGTCTCTCCCGAGTATTGCGAAACAGGTCCCCCGAGATAGTCGCCGTGGCCCCGACGCGAGAGTTGGCAGCGGCGGCGAGCATTTGGGTGGTTGAAGCTGTGGAGCGGTTCATTGGCGGCACGTGGCACACCACGATCAGCCCTGCTGGCGCCGACACCGACGCATGCACCATCACCCTCGAGGTAGGTGTCGACCCCGACATCAAGAACGTCGGAAAACCGCTCTGAAAGGTCGTTCAACGATTCGACCCCTAGGAGACCGGCCTCAGCCGTCGGACTCCCCGTCTTCGTTCTCCGGGGTCGGGACTGGATCCTCCGAACCCAACTGGGTTGTGATGGTCAGTGGCACGAGATTCTCGGGCGCACAGTTGAATTTGCCCCGCCGCTGGGGAAATGTCCGGTCCCATGCGCCGTCATTGAGCGTCATCAGCACGAAACAAGGTGAAGGGGTGCCGGCGGCCGGGTTCGAGACACCGTGCAGGCCCCGCGCATCCCACTCGTCGATCGTGGACGCCGCCCTCACGACGCCAGCGCGCGTAAGAGTCGCTGGGTCGTAGTCGGCAGTGTCAACACCAACCGCCAGGTTGACCGCCTCTTGGAACAGCAGAGCGGACGCCCATGCGGATACCCCGACCGACGTCGCTTCCGAAGCGAGGTTGGCCGTGCCCAGCCAGAACAGATAACGCGTGAGTTCGGGACTGAGATCAGCCTCTTCGAGAGGTCGCGTTGGAAGCCAGACCGCGACCCCGTTGCCGAGTTCACCGGCCGCCTGCACCCAGCTCCTCGAATAACACGCCTGGGCACAATCGATCGTGTTGAGCACCACCCCTTGGGCATCGAGCTCAGCGAGGAGATCGATCATGCGCCCCCCGTCGTTGGGCCACGCCAACAACCTCGACCTCGTTGCCGCTAGTTCTTCCACCTCGGCCACGAAGTCAGTGTCGAACGCAACCTGTGGGCGATAGACGAACTCGAGACCCTGAGCTTCGGCTGCCTCGATCAGTCGCTCGCCGGAGACGACCGAAGCCGGGAATTCCAGCAGCATTGTCGCCGACCTCGCCGCGGCCTGAGCTCGGGAGTCTGCGTAATATCTCGCCCACCCAGCCAGGTAGGTGTCACTGGTGATCGGGTTGGAAACCGTCGTGACCGATGACTCGAGACGCTGGGGGGTCGTAACAGTGCTGGGGAAGTCGGGCAGAGCACACCCCGACGACTGCAACTGCTCGAGACCCAGATCATCGAACAGTGCCGTCGAGCCAACCAGGGCGAAGAGGTCACGGTTGCACGCCAGGTCGATTGCTTCGGCGTGATCGGCGAGCAACGGGCTGGTTGGGATTCGTTCCACCACGACAGCTCGCCCTGCCAGGCCACCGGCCTCGACGTTGATGGACGCGGCCCAGGCCTCGACCGCCTCGGCAGCACTGGCTGAAACCTGATCGCTGACGGGATCGACCCCGGCATCAAAGATCACGCCGATGCGAATCTCGTCCGCGGAAAGGCCAGGCTCTCCCTCAGACGGAGCGGGCGTGGGAGTCGGTTGGTCCGCGACGGTCGGAACAGGCGTAGCCGTCGGAACCGGAATCGGAGTTTGGGTGGCGGGTGCGGTCACGACCGGAATCTCAGGCGTCGCGCATGCCACAACCAATAGGCCGACGGTGGCAACCAACGCGAGAGCCCGCCCCAGCGGTGACTGACACATGATCAAGAAAGGCTAACCGGCAGTGCGGCGCGCGCCGTGGCGCCCGGCGCCAACGATGGCGGATCCAGCCAACCAGGCAGGGCTCAACACTGCCAGGAAGGATGTGTGTAGTTCACCCTTGGGCGGGCAGAGCCAGGTCAGCCGATGGCCACCGGGGTGATTACATAGGCGCAGCGGCGGTCACCGGACAGCAGGTGACTACTGCGTTGAACGGACGCCTTGGGGCCAATGACGTCGCGAAACACCTCGAGTTCGTCGCGGCACAAGCTCTGGCACGCGCTGGCTGCATCGCAGATGGGACAGTGATGCTCGATCAATTCGATGACCCCGTCGGGCCCATCTCGAACCTCGGCCATATACCCTTCGGCAGCTCGCTGGTCGGCAAGTTGTCCAACTCGGTCGCGGATATTGTCGCTGGTGACAACATCGCCGTAGGCCCCGCGCTGAGCGTTGGTCCGAGATGCGATCACCGCGTCGAGTCCTTCGTCTCCGGACGAATTGCGGATCGCTTCGATCAACTCGACCGTGAGGTCGGAATGACGATCGGGGAACAGGTCCACAGCGAGTTCTGTGAGCCGCCAGTGTGATGCCGGCCGGCCGCGGCCGCCGGTTGGTACCGCATCGACCTCCTCGACCAGCCCGGACTCCTTCAACACGTCGAGATGCTGACGAACCGCTGTTGGAGTAATGCTCAACTCGTCGGACAGAGCCGACACCGAGTTCGAGTCGACTCGCTTGAGATGATCGAGGATCTGTCGCTTCGAGTCTCTGCCAGGGGGTTGGGTCGACGGGGGTAGCGAGGCCACCTCTCGATTGTAACTCAATTACGCAAGGAATCGCTTGACGAATTGACGAACGTTGGAAATACTCAAGCTATGAGTTCTCAAATTGTCGAGCCCGGCACCGGCGCATCCAGCAGCAATGAAACCAGCAACGAGCCGCCCACTATCACCTCTGCTACCGACGACCGGAGCACCACCGCGACTGTTGGCCGCCTGGAAGACATCGCGGTTGGCGAGATGAAACTGGCTCGGGTCGGCGAACATCGAGTCGCGGTCATTCGGAGCGCCAGTGGAGTTCACGCGCTCGACAATGCCTGCCCCCACCAGGGATACGGGTTGGTGACCGGGTCACTCGACGGAGAGCTGTTGACCTGCCAATGGCACAACTGGAAGTTCCGGGTCAGCGACGGGCGTTGCCTGATCGGCGAAGAAGACGTTGCGTGCCACCAAACCGACGTGGTCGACGGCGACATCTCGGTGACGATCACGTTGCCCACGAAGGACGAGGCGCTCAACAAACTCTGGCCGAGCCTCAGGAGCGGATTCGAACGCGACTACGTCGGCCAGATGGCGAGAGACACAGCGCGTCTGCTGCAAGCAGGGGCCACCGCTGAGGACATCGTCTGGGAGGGCCTCAAATCCAGCGCACCAAGATCAGAGTACGGCATCGGGCATGGGATGGCGATGGCGGCCGACTGCCTCACCATCTCCGACCTGTACGAGGCCGACGCCAAGACGTTGCCCGTTGTCCAAGCGCTATCGGGCCTGTCAGAGCCGACCCGCGGGCGCGAGGCGTACGCGCTTCCCGTCCCCGAGCCGGCCGCAAGCCTGCGCGACTCGATTGAGACCGAGGACGTTGAATCCGCCATGGCTTCGGTTCTGGGACTGCTCGATGCCGGCGCAACACGCGACGAGGTCTTGGCCGAGTTCCTCCACGTCGTGGGCACGCACCATATTGGCTACGGCCATGGAGCCATCTATACCCAGAAGACCTTCGAGTTACTTGATCGGGTCGGCTGGGAACGAGCCGCCGACCTGCTCCCTTGGCTGGCCATGATGCTCGTCTACGGGACCCGCGAGGACACTCTCCCGTACATGAAGAAGGCGATGCGTCAGATCGATGATGCCGACCTTGAAGCAATGGTCAACGCACCCGACCGAACGTCAACGGGGTGGACCGACCAGGACGAAACGCTGCGACAAGCCATTCTCGACAGCCCCCAGGCGGCGATCGCCGAAGCCGAAGCTGCCACGATCGCGGGTGCCGGCGTCGAAGGACTGCTGGATACCGTCACTCTGGCAGTGAGCGAACGTCTACTCCGCTACGCACCCGAGAACGACTTCGACCACTCATTGGACTTCGGCTGGCTGGACATCACCCACGGACTCACATACGCCCATGCCGCCCGCTGGGCCTGGCGCAACGACCCCTCACCCATGACCGCTCGCCTGGCGTTGTTCACGGTATTCCTGGCACACGACACCGGTCGGGCAGCTCGGTGGGGGGAGGAGCAACTACCCCTCGATCTGACTGCGCGCGAGGGCGACGTCATGACTGCGGTTCTGGAAGGACGGCCGGCGGACGCAGTTGCGTTCGTACTCGGGGCTGACGCCGAGCGCGCCGGGGAAGACCTCGTCAAAGCCTCACTCGATGACCGGAGCGGATCCTTCATCGTCGCCGCTCACATCATAAAGCTCAGCCAGGCAGCCCGAGGAGAGGCCGAAGCGATGGGATCTTCCTTGCCACTGGCCGCCGCTGCGCGCTACTCCGCCTCGCCTCGCCTGGAACGCTTCGTTGCTCGAAATGCTGTCGCTGCGCTGGATTTCGTGCGGACAGGCACACCTCCGAAACGCTGACATATTCGGGATAGCCGCCGACCACAGCCCGGTACCGTGTCCTGGTGAACGCGATCGAAACAGTCGGCCTCAGCAAGACCTATGGCGAGACCAAGGCCCTCGATGGGCTCGACCTGACGATGCCGGAGGGGTCGATCCTCGGAGTCTTGGGGCCCAATGGTGCCGGCAAGACCACGACCGTGAAGATCCTGACTACCCTCACGAAGCCAACGGCCGGGAAAGCCTTCGTACAAGGCATCGACGTCTCGGCCAATCCCAGCAGAGTCCGTGCTCGGATCGGGCTAACCGGCCAATACGCTGCCGTCGACGAAAGGCTGACCGGGAAAGAGAACTTGGAGTACGTGGGCTTGCTCTTCCACATGTCCAAACGAGACAGCAGGACCCGCGCCGCGGAGTTGTTGGAGCGTTTCGATCTCGTAGAGGCCTCTAATCGTGTCGTGAAGGGTTACTCCGGCGGAATGCGGCGACGCCTGGATATCGCTATGAGCCTCATCGCGCGGCCATCTGTGTTGTTCCTCGACGAACCCACGACGGGCCTCGATCCCAGGAGCAGGCTGGCCATGTGGGGCCTCATCGAACAGCTCGGCCAAGAAGGAACCACGACATTCCTGACAACCCAATACCTGGACGAGGCCGAAGCACTTGCCGATTCGATAGCGGTCATCGACCGCGGCCAGGTGATCGCCGAAGGCACGGCCGACGAACTGAAAGACCGCATTGGCGGAGATCGACTGGTTGTAACGATCGCGGCCGTGGCAAACCTCGAGAAGGCCAAGTCCGCCCTCGCGCCACTAGCCACAGGCCCGATCGAAATCTCCGACAATGCCCCCGAGCTTCTCGTGCCGATTCACCCAGGTCATCGAGTTGTGCCGAACGCGATTCGCGCCCTCGACGAGTGCAGGTGCGACGTCATCGACGTCGAGCTTCGCCGACCCAGCCTCGACGATGTGTTCTTGACCATCACCGGTTCGTCAACCGAGTCAGCCGACCTGCCAAGTGGAAACATGTCATGACCGCTGTTGGTGAGACGGCTGTTGGTGATAGGGCTGCGCGCCCTGTTCCCCAGGGGCCCATCTGGTTGGCGCGCGATTCTCGAACTGAAGCAACGCGTCACGTTCGCGTCATTCCCCGGAACCCAGAACTCGTCGCGTTCACCATTACCCAACCGGTCATGTTCACGCTGCTCTTCGTCTTCGTGTTCGGCGGAGCGATCGAGGTGCCGGGTTACGACGACTACAACCAGTTCCTCCTGCCAGGGATCTTCGCCCAGACCCTCGTCTTCGGATCGGCAGGGACCTCGATCGGGCTGGCCGACGACCTCCAGAAG
>JBPCTU010000395.1:0-5632 GCA_051011515.1 Acidimicrobiales bacterium | reverse complement strand
GTGTGCCGCGGCATCATCGGCGTTCGCGCCAACGCAGACACAGGCGCAGATGCTCGGAATGCACGCGATCTCGGTGCGGTGGGCATCGGGCTCTGTCGCACCGAGCACATGTTTCTGGGCGATCGGCTGCCTGTCGTGCGGCGGATGCTCACCTCAGCGACTGCCGAGGAGCACGACGCGGCACTGTTCGAGCTCCAAGAGGTGCAGCGCACAGATTTCTTGGCGGTGTTCGAAGCGATGGACTCGCTGCCTGTCACGATCAGGTTGCTCGATGCGCCATTGCACGAGTTCCTCGAAGAGAGTCACGAACAAAACCCCATGTTGGGGTTGCGCGGAGTTCGCCTGGCGCTTGTTACCGAAGGCCTCTATCGAGCTCAGGTCCGGGCTGTCCTGGAGGCAATGGACGACCGCCGACAGGTCGGCGGGAACCCCATCGTCGAGATCATGGTGCCGCTGGTGTCGCTGGAGGGCGAGCTGGACGAAGCTCGCAAGTGGGTAGAAGAAGAGGTTGAGGCGTTCGGCATTTCACACGTGTCCGTGGGAACGATGATCGAGACCCCGCGAGCGGCCCTCATGGCGGGGAGGTTGGCAATCTCGGCCGACTTCGTCAGCTTCGGCACCAACGATCTGACCCAGATGACCTTCGGCTTCAGTCGCGACGACGTCGAGACCAGTGTCATTGCCCCCTACATCAAGCTCGGTTTGTTGGAGCGCAGCCCTTTCGATGCCCTAGATCAGGCCGGCGTGGGTGAGCTGGTTGCTCTAGCCGTCGAGCGAGGCCGTGCTGCGAAGCCGGGCCTGAAGTGCGGTATCTGCGGCGAACACGGCGGCGACCCCAGTTCGATCGATTTCGTCGTTGGTTTGGGCCTCGACTACGTCAGCTGCTCAGCGCCACGAGTTCCGATCGCTCGTTTGGCTGCCGCGCAAGCGGTTCTCAGCCGCAATCCCTGACGCGATAGCGGCTGTTACCCCTGCGATTGTTGGTGCCGAACTGGTTGCGGCCATTGCCGTGGTGGCCGCGCCAAGCCACGGCGACGATGTCGCTACTCCGGCTGCTGGATGTCGTTGGGCGCGAGTAGGTTCGTGGACACCATGGGAATCGCTGACGAGGACATCGCGAAGGTTCGCGAAGCCACCGACATCGTCGCGGTCGTCAGCGAACATCTACAGCTCAAGCGCGTTGGTCGTCGTTGGGTGGGTTTGTGCCCATTCCACAACGAGAAGACGCCTTCGTTCTCGGTCAACCAACAGGACGGCTTCTACCACTGCTTCGGCTGCCAGGCGAGCGGCGATGCCATAACGTTCGTCCGCGAGCTGGAGGGCATGGACTTCGTGGGTGCGGTCGAGCGCCTCGCAGCGAAAGCCGGCGTCACGCTTACCTACACGAGTGCCAACGAGGGAGCCCGGCGGCAAAAACGCGCCAAGCTCGTCGAGGCCGTCGAGGCCGCGGTCGATTGGTATCACGACCGTCTGCTGACAGGTCCCGATGCCGGGCCGGCACGCGCCTATCTTCGCGAACGAGGCATCACCGGAGACGAGGTCCGGGCCTACAGGCTCGGATGGGCACCCGACGATTGGGATCTGCTCTCCAAGGGTCTGAAGACCTCCGACAAAGTGCTCGCAGATGCAGGGTTGTCGTTCAAGAACCGCCGCAACCGTCTCCAGGACACCTTCCGGGCCCGGATTCTCTTTCCCATCTACGACATCAACAACGATCCCGTTGGTTTCGGCGGTCGCAAGCTACCCGACGCCGAAGGGCCGAAGTACAAGAACTCGAGCGAGTCGGCCATTTACTCCAAGAGCAGGCTGTTGTACGGGCTCAACTGGGCGAAGGAACACATCGTCAAAGCCGACGAGGTAATCATCTGCGAGGGCTACACCGACGTGATGGGTTACGCCCGTGCCGGACTGCCGCGAGCTGTCGCGACTTGTGGCACTGCGCTCACCGAGGATCACGTGAAGATCCTCAAGCGTTTCGCCAGTCGAATCGTGTTGAGTTTCGACGCCGACGCCGCCGGGCAGGCTGCGGCGGAGAGGTTCTACGAGTGGGAGAAGGCCTACGACGTCGACGTGCGGGTCGCAGCCCTGCCTGCGGGTGTCGACCCTGACGACCTGGCTCAGACCGATCCCGAAGCACTTCGAGCGGCTGTAGAGCAAGCCCAACCGTTCCTCTCGTTCAGGGTCGACCGGGCCATCGCAGCCGGTGACCTGACCACAGTCGAGGGGCGGGCTCGGGCCGCCGATGCTGCGGTCAATCTGGTGAAGGAGCACCCCAATCCGTTGGTGCGCGATCAGTACGTGGTGCAAATCGCCGAGCGATGCAGTGTCGCTGTCGAACCACTGCGAGCTGTTGCCGAAGGTCGTTCGCGGCGCACCACGGCCGCGGTGGCGCCTGCTGATGGGTCGCAGTCGGTCGACATCGACTTGGTTGACACCGTTGAGAGGCAGGTGCTTCGGGTGGCGGTCCATCAGCCGGCTCTGGTGCCCGACATCGTTACCGCCGATCTCTTCGAAGAACCCGCCCACCGCGAGGCCTTCTTGGCGCTGCTTTCGGCCGAGACGTTGCCAGATGCAGTGGACCAGCTCGAGGGGGGCGCTCAAGTTGTCCTTCGGTCACTCATTGTCGAAGATAGCGACGACGTCGACACTGTGCGTGCCGACAAGCTTGTCGGCCGCCTTGTTGATGAGGCGACCACGCGCGAACTGCGTCGCCTGGAACACCTGGCACGGACCACCGACGATCCGGCGGTCGGGCGCCGTGTAGCCGAGCTGCATCGGGCTCGCGATCAGTTGCGTAACGAGAGCTGGGGAAAACCGGCTGCCGAAGCCTTGGTAGCCTGGCTGCAACCCGCGGAGCAGCTGTGACCGAGACCTACAACACAATCGTGTCACCCTGGAACGATGTGCCCGACCGCGAGTGGAGGTCGCTGGTCAAGCGGGGCGAGGCGCGTGGCTGGATCGGCATCGACGACCTCATGCGCGTTCTCGAAGAGGTCGAGCTAACCGAAGACGTCATCATCCGCGTTCGCTCCGAGCTGGCGGCACGCGGCGTTTTCCTCGACGAAGAAGACGACGCCCTCGACGATGCTCCCTCAGCTTCGGCTCAACCGGCTGGTGACGATGTTCACGCTCGCGTGGCCGCAAGGCGCGAACGCCTCAAGTCTCAATCCGCGACGAACGATGGGAGTGGGGGCAGTTCCGATCCGGTACGCATGTATCTCAAGGAGATCGGCCGCGTCGAACTGCTCGATGCGGCCGAGGAAGTGTCGCTCGCCAAGAGGATCGAAGCCGGCCTAGCGGCGGCCCATGAGTTGGCGCGGCTGGTCGAGACCGACCAGTTCGAGAACCTTTCATTTGTCGAGAAACGCGCGCTACGTCGAGAGGTCCGCGACGGTGAGGAGGCCAAGCGCCAACTGACGCGAGCCAACCTCCGGCTGGTTGTGTCGATCGCCAAGCGTTACGTCGGCCGCGGCATGCTGCTGTTGGACCTGGTTCAAGAAGGAAACCTAGGTCTGATGAGGGCAGTCGAGAAGTTCGACTACACGAAGGGTTTCAAGTTCTCGACATATGCGACTTGGTGGATACGCCAAGCGATCACGCGGTCGATCGCCGACCAATCGCGGACCATCCGGATCCCGGTTCACATGGTCGATTCCATCAACCGGGTGCAGCGGACCCAGCGGCAGATGGTGCAGGAGTTGGAGCGCGAGCCGACTGTTGGCGAGTTGGCAGAGCGATGCGACCTGTCGGTTCCTCGCGTTCGCGAGATCTTGCGGATTTCCCAGGATCCGTTGTCGCTGGATTCGCCGGTTGGCGACGACGAAGCGATGTTGGGTGACTTCATCGAAGACCTGAACGCCGATGCTCCCATCGAGGTAGCGGCCCGACATCTCCTTGGCGAAGCGGTGCTGGAAGCCCTGGACGACCTCGGCGAACGAGAGAAACAGGTCGTTCAGATGCGGTTCGGGCTCAACAAGACTGGCAAGGCCCACACTCTCGAAGAGGTCGGGCGAGAGTTCGGTGTGACCCGCGAACGAATCCGCCAGATAGAGGCGAAAACGCTGGCGAAGCTGCGTCACCCGCAGAGGTCGAAGAAGCTGCGGGACTACCTCGAAGAGGCCTGAGCCAGCGCTCGCTGTCACACCCCGCCGAAATCCTGGAGCCATGGGAAACCGTGGCCATGTCGACAAGCAGCTGAGGGCCCGTGAGCTCCGTGCCGAGGCCTGGACATTGGACGAAATCGCGCGTGAGCTGGACTCTGCCAAGAGTTCGGCCAGCCTCTGGACCCGAGGGGTGAAGTTCACGCCAAAGCCCCGCAATCGCGGTGTCGGGGTCACGAAGCCTCATCCGATGCACCTGGCCAAACTCGCGGAGATCGAGGAGTGCCGCGAGTGGGGGTTGCAGCAGGTGGGGGAACTCTCCGACCGCGACCTATTCATGGCCGGCATCGGCCTGTACGCCGGCGATGGTGCCAAGGCGGGAGCCGAGGTGAGGTTCGCGAACTCAAACCCCGCGCTGGTCGCGCTCTACTGTCGTTGGCTGCGGCGCTTCTTCGAGATCGACGAGAGCCGGCTCCGGGTATCGCTGTACCTGCACGAGGGCCTGGATCTGACGTCCGCGAATCGGCACTGGTCCGAGGTCACCGGGATTCCCGAGGCTCAGTTCTACAAGCCCTACCGGGCTGTTCCTGATGTGAGTATTAGGCGGAATAAGCACGCGTTCGGGTGCGCCCACGTGCGGTACGCATCGACCCGAACGCTCCGAAAGGTACTGGGCTTGTTGGCGGGCTTGGTATCCTGACGGCTCCTTCCGGGGTAGCTCAGTTGGCAGAGCACCGCACTGTTAATGCGATTGTCGTGGGTTCGAGCCCCACCCCCGGAGCAACATCGTCGGGCCGCGCAGGGCAACCGGCGAGGACCACTCCGAGGCGCGAGAGATGCGGCCCGCCGCCCGCCGAGGTTGCAAGATCCGCAAGTAGGATCCCGCTGGGCCTGTAGCTCAGTGGTTAGAGCAGGGGACTCATAATCCCTTGGTCGTGGGTTCGATCCCCACCAGGCCCACGACCCATGACCTGCGGCTTCGCAAATCGGCGCGAAGAACGAAATACATTGAAGTCTCGGTCGTGCAAGCGATCTGCAAACGGCCCGGCGGGGTATCCGATAACCGGTGATCGGGGATGCCACAAATGTGGACTCCCCATCGCTACCGGGAGCGGGGCCGTTGGATAAGGGTGGGGTTGGGGATGGCGGACTCGGAGGCTTTCCTCACTGAGGATTGATGGTGATGCCAGTGCTGAAGTAGTCGATAGATCTGATGCCTACTAAGAGGTCGTTGTATTCGATCACCTGCGCAATGGGAACGGAGTCTGAGCTGCCAGCGTCTATTCCGTAGCTGGTCCAGGCGTTGAGGTCACTCGTGCTTGCGGCCATACCTTGGTTGTCGCCCTGGGCCCGGTCAATCGCGGGAAACACAAGAAGGTCGTCGATTGCGACTGCACCGAGCACTGGCAACAGGAGTGGCAGCTGGCTTGGGTTGGGGCCTGGTGTTTGTTGCCAGTTGATGCCGTCGGGGGTTGTCCAGACCACCCGCTCACAACGAGTTTCCTGAGGTGTGCAGATCCTGCCGAGGACGG
>JBPCTU010000394.1:0-11115 GCA_051011515.1 Acidimicrobiales bacterium | reverse complement strand
CTATTGAGCGAACCCAGGATGGTCCGGCGTACGCCGAGCTCCACTGCCACTCCCATTTCAGTTTTCTGGATGGAGCATCTTCCCCGGAAGAGTTGGTTGAAGAGGCTGCTCGTCTTGGGCTTCGTGCACTCGCGCTCACCGACCACAACGGTTTCTACGGCGTGGTGCGTTTCGCCGAAGCTGCTCGCGAGGTAGGAGTCCCCACGATCTTCGGTAGCGAGCTGTCCATCCAGGCCAATTCGACCGACGCCGGTGTCGACTTGCGATCATCCGGGCCCCCTCAACAAGAGACTCACAATCTGCTCCTGTTGGCTCGCGATCCGGTTGGTTATGCCTTGCTCGGGCGGGCCATCAGTCGAGCTCAGATGGCCGGCGAGAAGGGGGCTCCCCGGCTGACACTCGACGAGTTGTCTTGTATTGGGGCCGAAAGGGGAGGGGGGCACTGGCAAGTACTCACAGGGTGTCACCGTGGTTCAGTGCCAGGGGCCTTGGTTTCGCATGGCCCGGCAGCGGCCCGCTGGGAGATCGACAAACTGATCGACGCTTTCGGCCGCGACTGTGTCAGCGTCGAGTTGTGGGATCACTCTGACCCCCTCGACAGTGTTCGAAACGACCGGTTGGCAGAGTTGGCGATTTCAGCCGGTGTCGATCTGGTTGCCACCAACAACGTCCACTACCACGTGCCCAAACGTCGTCGGCTCGCAACAGCTGTAGCCGCTGTGGGGGCTAGAGCTTCACTCGATGAGATCGATGGATACCTCCCGGCGGCGGCTACTGCTCACCTCAGATCAGGAGCCGAGCAAACCAAACGGTTTCTTCGATACCCAGGTGTGGTTCAACGAGCCAGTGAGCTGGGTCTCCAGTGTGTCTTCGACCTCGAGCTGGTTGCCCCCGACCTGCCGCCTTTCCCCTGTGGTGAAGGCCACGACGAGATGTCATGGCTCCGCCATCTCGTCAGTGAGGGTGCAACAAGGAGGTACGGGACCCCTGGCGACGAGCGGGTGCCTGGGGCTTGGCAACAGATAGAACACGAGCTCCAGATCATCGAGCATCTCAATTTCCCGGGGTATTTCCTGATCGTTTGGGACATCGTCGAGTTCTGCCGAAAATCCGACATCTTGTGTCAAGGGAGGGGATCGGCGGCTAACTCGGCGGTTTGTTACGCCTTGGGCATCACCAACGCCGATGCAGTGTCGTTGGGCCTGTTGTTCGAACGGTTCTTGTCGGCAGCCCGCGACGGCCCTCCAGATATCGACATCGACATCGAAAGCGGTCGTCGTGAAGAAGTGATCCAGTACGTGTACGAGCGATATGGGCGCGAGAACGCGGCCCAGGTGTGCAACGTCATCACCTATAGAGCCAGGTCGGCAGTACGAGACATGGCCAAGGCCTTGGGGTATGCGACTGGCCAACAGGATGCCTTCGCCAAAGCGATCGATCGTTGGGGTGGTCTGAAAGAACAGGTCAGTCGGGTCGAAACCAGCGAGGTGCCGTCGGCTCCGACCAGCCGACCGGCACCCGAGCCTCGAAACAATGGCCCCGATCTACCGCTGGATGTTCTCGAGTTGGCTCTTGATCTCGAACATTCCCCCCGCCACCTGGGCATCCATTCCGGAGGCATGGTCCTGTGCGACAGGCCTGTTGTCGAGGTATGTCCGGTCGAATGGGCCCGTATGGAGGATCGAAGTGTTCTCCAGTGGGACAAAGACGACTGTGCTGCTGCTGGGCTCGTCAAGTTCGACTTGTTGGGTCTGGGAATGCTGACCGCGATCCATGAAGCGGTCGATCTCGTCCAAACCCACCACGGCACCCGGATCGACATTGCCACCTTGCCTCAGGACCCGGCCGTCTACGACATGATGTGCAGGGCAGACACCATTGGTGTGTTTCAGATCGAGTCTCGGGCCCAGATGGCGACTCTGCCGCGGCTCAAACCCCGTTGCTTCTACGACTTGGTCGTCGAGGTCGCTTTGATCCGTCCGGGACCGATCCAGGGAGGATCGGTCCATCCCTACATTCGTCGCCGCAACGGGGAGGAGCCTGTCACCTACCTCCATCCACTACTCGAGCCGGCATTGTCGAAAACCCTCGGCATACCTCTGTTCCAGGAACAACTCATGCAGATGGCCATCGACGTAGCCGGGTTCAGCGCTGCCGAAGCCGACCAGCTTCGTCAGGCTATGGGTTCGAAACGGAGCCAGGAACGTATGGAACGGCTTCGGTCCCGGTTGTACGAGGGAATGGCAGAACGGGGTATCACCGGTGATGTGGCCGATGTCATCTGGGAGAAGCTGGCCGCATTCGCCAATTTCGGATTTCCCGAGAGCCATTCGGTGAGTTTCGCCTATTTGGTCTACATCTCGGCGTGGCTCAAACACCACCACCCTGCGGCCTTTTGCGCGGCCTTGTTGAATGCTCAACCCATGGGTTTCTATTCACCTCACTCCCTTGTTCAAGATGCTCGACGACATGGGGTGAAGGTTCTGGGGCCGAGCATCAACAACTCTGCTGCAAAGTCCACGCTGGTTTCTGACGGCGGGGTCGGTAGCCAAGATCCGGTTGTTCGGCTCGGGATCGAGTACGTGCGCCATGTCGGCGAAGAGCTGGCTTTGCAGATCGAGGCCGGCCGGCCATACAGCTCCATCGAAGACCTTCGTAGACGGTTGGATCTCAAGAAGAACGTCCTGGAAGCCTTGGCAACATCAGGTGCATTCGATGAGTTCGGCTCCGATCGCCGACAGGCCATATGGGAGGCGGGCGCTCTGGCTCACACCGGGAGTGAGCGACTCGAAGGGATAGTCACAGGAACTGTTGCCCCACAATTGCCGGGAATGTCAGATTCTGAGATGGCGGCGGCAGATTTTTGGTCGACGAGCATCGCGGTTGATGGGCACCCAACTGTTTTTGTGAGGGACTATTTGGACGACTTGGGAGTGGTCAGAGCCGACATGTTGCTCGGCCATCCCGCCGAACGAGTTCTGGTTGGTGGGGTGGTGACCCACAGGCAACGTCCCGCAACAGCCGGCGGCACCACGTTCTTGAATCTCGAAGACGAAACCGGACTCATAAACATCGTGGTTTCGAAAGGGTGCTGGATTCGCCATCGGGTGGTCGCGGCAGGAGCTTCCGCGTTGTTGGTCCGGGGGAGGTTGGAGAAGAACGAGGGGGTGGTGAATGTCATTGCAGAGACCATGGAACCCATGAAGATCCCGACGTCTGTTCCATCTCGCGATTTTCGATGAGCTGTTCGGGGCGCCGCAGCCGCGGGTCAGCGTCCGCCGCTCACGTCGAGTAGAGCCCCCGACACATACGATGCCGATGGGGACAGCAGCCAGACGATGGTCTCAGCCACCTCTTCTGCCGTGCCACCTCGCTGCAGCGGCACTGTGGCCTCGAGGCGATCGACCCGTCCCGGTTCTCCGCCTGAAGCATGGATGTCGGTCCGAATCAGGCCGGGTCGGACGGCGTTGACTCGTATGCCCGATGGGCCGACCTCTGCGGCCAGGCCAAGGGTCATGGTGTCGACGGCTCCCTTTGTGGCGGCGTAGTCGATGTACTCGTTCGGTGAACCGAGCCGGGCGGCTGCGCTCGACACATTGACGATCGAACCGCCTGTGCCTGCGGCTTCGAGCCGGCGAACTGCCTCCCGCGCACACAACAGCGCCCCGACGACGTTTACCTCTACGACCCGCCGAAATCGCTCAGCGGTCATGTCGGCGAGGCGGCTCTGTGTTTCCAGGATCCCGGCGTTGTTGACGAGCCCTTCCAGCGCACCGACCTCTCCGGCTCGTTCGAAGAGTTGGTGGGCCACCTCTTCCTCGGAGACGTCGCCCGCAACGAGCTCTGTTGTTACGCCGGCTTCGCGGCACGCGGTTGCGGTGATCTCGGCAGCGGATACGTCTTGTTGGTATCCCAGGACCAGGTCGTGGCCCGCAGCGGCGCACGCGACGGCGGTCGCGGCCCCGATGCCTCGGCTGGCACCGGTGATTACGACGACTCCCACGATTCCTCTTTCTGGTCGCTGCTGCCGATCGCGCTCAGACCCCTGCCATCAACTCGTCGTCGGTGGTGACTCTTACCGTGACCGGTATTGCGCTCATGACCGGAAGCCCCGTGACACGGTCGTACCCGTTCTCGCTGTCGACCAGCCTGTTAGTAGGTGTGCCGATGTCGCGGACTTTCTCGTCGGTCAGCGATAGTCCGCCCCACGAGTGCGACATTGCGATCACGCCCGGTTTGATGTCGGGATCGGGCTCGACGACACCAACCACCGTGGCTCGAGGCGACGTTATTTCGAGCAGGTCGCCGGCGGTTGCCCCCAGCACGTCCATGTCGTCTGGATGGGTGTAGGCATAGTTGGTAGTGGCGACCTGGGCAAGACCGGGAAGCTCGTTGCCCAGCGAGTTGAGCGCGTGTTTGAGCCGTCGCCCGACCAGGCGATACGGAAAGTCATCTGCGTCGAAGTCGCCCATGATGTCCGCGCCACACTTCTCGGCTCGTACCTCTGCGAGCTCGGCGATGACGTCGGCTGGTCCGACGGCGAACTTCCCGGCGTCCGGGTCACCCTCGACCACACGTATCGGATTGTCGTGGACAACACCGCGGTTGGCCCGCCACTGTGCGATTGGCAGGCGGGCGTTGGCATATACGAGATCCATCACATCGTCATCGGTTACGTCGTCGCGGTGAGGGAGGGAGCCGCCCGGCAGCTGAATGTGCCACTCGTTTCGGGAGGCGATGCCGGCGAAGACCTCCCACTCGTTGAGAACGTCGTCGCCGGAGTCGACTATGGCTGGTGTGTAATTCGTGTAGGGCATTGGGAAGCGTCGATCCATGATGTGGGGCACATCGGAGCGTTCGAGCTGCATCCGTGGCGCCAGGACATAGTCGGCAAGTTCTGCTGTGGCCGTCATGCGGTGGTCGATCACCACCAACAGCTCCAACTCCTGCATCGCGGCGATGGTCTTTGCCTGGTCTGGCCAAGCTTGGACCGGGTTGCCCCCGCTGACGATCAGTGCTTTGACCTGGCCTTCGCCGGGCATGAGGATCTCGTCGCTGAGCGCGTTGGTCATCATCTCGTCGGCAAGTCCGCTGAGACCTCGGACCCGCTGTGGGGCCCCGGGCGTTGGGTGGCTGGGCGGGACCACCTGAGCGCGCCGGGTATCGCCGGCAAACAGCATGTAGGGACTCTCGATCTCGTCACCCGGCCGGTTCACACGCCCACAGATCACATTGAGAGTGAGGGCCAGGGTCTCCATCAACGTGCCGTGTGGTGCCATATTCGGACCGGTGCCCGAACCCGCGCTGCCTCGTGGCCCCAAAGCGAACATTTCTGCAGCAGCTTCGATGTCAGAAGCCGGCACCCCGCACCTCTCGGCTGCGTAGGTGGTGTCAAACACCGATACCGCCTCGGCCAGTGCTTCTAGTTGGCCGGGCTCGACGTAGGTCTGGCAGAACTCGGCGTCGTGGAGGCCGCGGCTGAGGATGTGATTGGTCATCGAGGCCAGCAAGGTTGGGTCTTCGCCCGGGTCGACCTGCAACCAGATATCGGCCTGGGTCGCCAGCTCGCTACGCCTTGGGTCGATGACGACGAGTTTGAGACCTCGAGCCTTGGCTTCGCGCAACTTGACGAACGGGTTGGTGCCTTGGAGTCCGTTCGAGGGGCCGTAGCTGGACACCATCGGGTTGTAACCGACAGCCAGCAAGACGTCGGCTTCGGTGAAGTTGTGCCAGCCCGCCTCCCACGCACCGAGTCGAAGCAACGACGACCGGTGTGCGGGTTGATCGATCGTCAAGGATGTGTAGAACGAGGGAGACCCGAAACTGCCGTGGAATGCTGCGCCGACGGCGACACCGACGCTGTTCTGGTATGCGCCGGTGCCGGTATAGCTGGCGATCGATCTCGGTCCGTGCCGCTCGACGATGTCGGCGACAGTTGCTGCGATCTCATCGAGAGCCTGCCCGGACTCGATCTCGTCGAAGGTGCCGGCAGCGTTTCGTTTGTAGGGCGAACGAAGCCGAGCCGGGTCGTGATACTGGTCAGCGATCTGCCGACCCTTGATGCAGGTGTAGCCCTCGAAAAGCGGGTCGCTTCGATCGCCTCGGACCGCAATGATGCGCTCTTCCTCGTCGAAGTCGATTTCCATCGGGCAAGCGGCGTGACATATCCGACAGAAGGTCTTGCGAGTATCAGTAGCCATCGGATCACGTTAGTTGAAGGGGCTAGGTTGGCTCGGTGGCCCATGACGACAGCAGCACGTTCGACCTGACGGGCAAGACTGCGGTTGTCACAGGTGGGGGATCTGGGGTCGGTTCAGCGCTGTGTCGTCGCCTGTCCGACCGTGGCGCACTTGTTTTTGTCGCCGACGTAGATGTCGAAGGCGCCGACCGTGTTGCTACAGACGTGGGGGGAGTTCCGTTGACCCTCGATGTGAGAGCGCGCGCTGACTGGGACTCCGCTCTCTCGACGGTTGTGGAACAGAGCGGCAGCCTGGATGTGTTGGCGCTCAATGCCGGGGTGATGACCCGACCGAAGGGCGCCCCTATGGGTGACGACCCGATTCCATGGATGCAGGAGCGTTATGACCACATCCGTGCGGTGAACGTCGACGGCGTGGCCCACGGGGTCCTAGCAGCCCTGGGTTATCTGGAGCGCACCGGGGGTCGCATCGTGGTCACGGCCTCGGTTGCCGGTTTGATGCCACAAGAGCCGGACCCGGCCTACAGCATGTCCAAACACGCGGTTATTGGTCTTGTCCGAAGTCTCGGAGCGCCGTTGGCGGAGCGCGGGGTCTACATCGGGGCCGTGTGCCCTGGTGGGGTCGACACGCCTCTGGTCCCCCCGGACCTACGAACGGGTCGATCGTTTGCTCCGCCCGACCACGTCGCAGCCCATCTGGTGGATGTGCTCGACATGTCCTTGTCGGAGAGTGGGGGGATCTGGATCTCCTACGGGACCGAGCAGGCTCTGTGGCGTTATGACTTCGCCCCAGTCCGGGAGGGCCCCAGCACCTAACGAGGTTTGGCCCCGCCCCCTACGCGGATGATTTCGCCACTCACCCAGCTAGCCGCGTCGGATGCCAAGTAGAGACATGCGGCTCCGATGTCCTGAGGTGTGCCAAGTCGTCCAAGGGGGATGTTCCACTCTTCGAGCACCTTGTCGAGCTCATCTTCGGTTCGACCGATGGCTTTGAGCATCACCTCGGTCGGGATGGCTCCGGGCGCCACGGCGTTCACCCGGATGTTCGGTGCGAGCTCGGCGGCGAGCGTCCACGTCAGCGAGTTCGTGCCGGCCTTCGCAGCGCCGTAGTGGCCGCTACCGGGGACCGGGCCGGAGCCCGCACCCGAGGTGATGTTGATGATCGAACCCCGCTCCATGTGACGCGCCGCCGCGGTGGCACCCACGTATATCGCGGTCAAGTTCAGGGCGATAGTGCGGTCCCATTCCTCGCGGGGAAGTTCGCCGAGCGGCATCCGCATCGTTGATCCGCCGGCGTTGTTGACCCAGGTGGTCAGCGAGCCGAACTCGTTCACTGCGGTTTGAGCCAGCGCCTCGATTGCGGCTGAATCGGTCACGTCGGTCGTTACGGCGATGGCTGCGCCCCCGCCGCCGCGTATCGTGGAGGCGACTTCTTCGATCTCTGTCGTCCGGCGGGCTGCAACAACGACAGCGGAGCCGGCTTCTGCGAACGCCTGGGCGATGCCCTCACCGATGCCGCGGCCACCACCTGTGACCACGGCGACGTGCCCGGTCATGTCGAACAGTTGGGGAGTGGATCGCTCAGACACCGCTACGGGCTCCTTCTTGAACCACTTCGGGTCCCATGTTGACAAAGCGGTGACTGCGATCGCCGATGGTTTCGCCAGCCGCATCTACAACCAGGACGGCGCCGTTCGTGAAGCTGGCTTCATCCGAAGCGAGGTACAACACCGCGTTCGCGATGTCGAGTGGAGTCCCGCCGCGCCGCAACGGATTGGTGGCACCGATCTTCTTTGACGCGTCGTCGAGGTTGGTGTGATCGCCCGTGACCAATCTCGCGGTGAGCCCTGTGGTCGTACCACCCGGGGCGATCACGTTCACGCGGATGCCGTACTGCCCGAGTTCGGTCGCTGCCGATTGCGACAGCCCCACAACTCCGTGTTTGGCCGCCGTGTAGATGTGAGGTCCAAGCCCGGCTCGGACTCCGGCAGTCGAGGCAGTGTTGATGATCGAACCTCCGCCGCCCGACTCCTTCATGGCCCGGGCCCCGTGTTTGATCCCGAAGAACACGCTCGTGAGCATGACGTCGATGGTGCGGTGCCAGCCATCAGCAGTGATCTCGGTGATGGGACCGACTGCGCCGAGGATCCCGGCGTTGTTGAACATGATGTCGAGCTGCCCGAACTGATCGACCGCCAGTTGAGTCGATGCCTCGACCTGGGCTTCGTCGGCGACGTCACACTCGAATGCGACCGCCGACGATCCGAGCTCATCGGCAAGTGCTGATGCTCGGTCGCCCTGAAGGTCGGCGATGACACAACTCGCGCCTTCTTCCACGAAGCGTCTGACTGTTCCTTCGCCGATGCCGCTGGCGCCCCCCGTGACCACGGCGACCTTTCCGCTGAGCCGTCCTGTCATGTTTGCCAACCTCTCGTTGTCTCAGGGTCTGAGGTGAGAGTCTGGCATGCGCACGGGATACCCGTACGAGTGTGGCAGTGGGCCTTGAGGGGGTTGAGCTCGCGTTTCAGCTTGCGACGGCTAGCGCTGGCGTCACTGCTTCGACATGTTGGGCAAGGTGTTGTGCCAGCTCCGTCGCATCGGGGCCGGCGCCGTCGATGAACGTGGACTTGCGGCGCCTCATGAACGGAAGCCCCAGCACATAGGCACCAGGTGTCGGGAGGACGCCGCCGTCATGGATCAGCCCGCCGTCCTCGTTCTTCACCGGGATCTGGAGCCACGGGTAGTGAGGCTTGAACCCGGTTGCCCATATGACGGTTTCGATTCCCTCGGCTTCCAGGTCCAGCCTTTCCAGTCCGGCGGGGACGTCGATTTTGGGGTCGCGTGCAACCGGTGGCAGATCTGTCAGTTGGTTGATGAATGCCCACGAATCGATCTTGTCGAGCAAACGTTCCATCCGGGCGTCTGCCTTCGCGACGCTGTGGCCGAGATCGTCCGCGAACGTGGCAACGCCGTTGTCGATACTCCCTAGATGACCTGCGAGGCGCACCCCGGAGTCTTGGAGAATGCCCAGGTCCAGCGTGTGGTGATCTGTGGAGCCGACCAGCTGGAGCGATGGTTCACGTCGGGCCCGCTCGAGGTCTCCGACCTCGTCGTAGCGGGCATCCAAGGTGCCGGTGGCATCGAGCCACCACTGCATGTCACGGCCGCGGTAGTGACGTGGTAGCCGGGTGTGGGTGCCGACAGCGAGTGTGACCTCGCGGCCCGAGCGGCGGATCTCGTCGGCCAGTTGTAGACCTGAAGCCGAGGCACCCACAACCAGCACACCCCCACTGGGGAGCTGTTCAGGGTTGCGATATTGGGTTGGGGCCAACTGGACGATCGAGGAAGGGAGTTCGGAGGCGTAGTCAGGGATCCGTGGTGTCGAGCACGCTCCGGTCGCCACGACCACGGCCGTGCAGTCCCACGTTCCTCGGTCGGTCTCAACCGTGTAGCCGGTGTTGGACTGGGTCACCGACTTGACCGTGGTGTTGGTCTCGATGGGGGCGTCGAACGTGTCGGCGTAGTTGTCGAAGAATTGCCCGACCTCTGGCATGGTCATGTAGCCGTCGGGGTCCTCTCCGTTGTACTTGAAGCCGGGCAGTCGGGTCATCCAGTTGGGGGTCAGCAGCCGCAGCGAGTCCCAGCGTTCTGTTTTCCAGCTGTTGCCGACCTCGCCGCGTTCAAGCACGACGTGGTCTATTCCGAGATCGGTGAGGCTGCGGCTCATAGCTAGTCCTGCCGGACCTGCTCCGATGATGATTGTTGTCGTGCTTTCCATGTTTCTGACCGATCTGCTCGAAGGGGACCTGACGGCGGCGCCGATGTCGGGCGACCGCCGTCAGGGTTGGAGTTGCGGGGAAGGGCTCAGCTGTTGACCGAGACTTCGATTGCAACCGGGTTGGACACGATGTCGAACACGGCGGAGCGCTTCTGGGACTGCGCTACCAATGCTTCGACTTCCTCGGGGGTGGCGTCGGCGTCGACGTCGTAGCTGACCTTGATGTTGCTGTAGCCGTTGCGTACTCCCGGGTCGATTCCGAGGATGCCGGCCAGGTCCATGTCGCCTTCGAGGGTGGCGGTGACGCTGTTCAGCTGAATTCCACGGTTCTGGGCGACGCTTGCAATACCGGCCGTGAGGCAAGAAGCGAGGCCGACGAGTACGTACTCCACAGGGGTGATGCCGTTGTCTTCAGAGGCGAACACCTCAGGGTGATCGGCGTCGAAGCTGAACTCCTGGACGTGGGTGTGTTCTTCGCCGACACCGAAGAAGTCCTCGACGGTCGTCTTGCTGTGTGTTCCGTTGACCCAGGTGTTGCGGGCACGCCACTGGAATTGGCCGGCTGGCGGCGCATCTGCGATGGCGTCGCGGGCGCCGAGGATGGCCTCGACGTTTACTCCATTGTCAACGGTCTTGTCGGTGATTGTCATTGTTGGTCCTTCTTTGGTTTCGGTCCCCGCTGGGCCGTCCGAGCGGGGGTGATTGCTTGACAAAGACCACAATGAACTTTTTGATGCTGAAGGTCTTGGAGACGATCTGGAGAGCTTCTGAAGAATTCTGTTGAGCCCTCTGACCAGGCAAAACGCCTCGTTCAATCCCCGTTCTGTCCCGTAATTGCACACTTGTGCGCTCGGGTGAAGGCGAATCGGCTGCCGGCCGGGCGTCGCGGGGTGTCCTCTAGCGTTCTGCCAGCGTAAAACGTGCGCCCGTGGTCACTTCACGCTGGCAGTTCCGCTCCGCAATCACACACTTGTGCGTTTTCGGCTGCGCCCGGGGGCGGTGTTCCGCTCCTCGTGCCTCGTCGCTGGGTGGTGGAGAATCGGCTGGTGGCCGGGCGTCGCGGGGTGTCCTCTAGCGTTCTGCCAGCGTAAAACGTGCGCCCGCGCTCACTTCACGCTGGCAGAACGGGTTGTTGCTA
>JBPCTU010000393.1:0-5488 GCA_051011515.1 Acidimicrobiales bacterium | reverse complement strand
GAAAGGAAACCGACGATGCGCTATCTAATGTTGATCTACTCTGATGAATCAAAAGAACCGAAGCCAGGAACCAGCGAGTTCGATCAGTATTTCAAGGATTACAACGACTACACCGACGAGGTGAAAGAGAAGGGCAAGTACCAACTGGGTCAAGCCCTGCAACCCGTCTCGACGGCGACAACCGTTCGGGTCCGGGACGGCAAAGCCACACCCACCGACGGACCTTTCGCGGAGACGAAAGAGCAGCTCGGCGGGTTCTATCTGTTCGACTGTGACGACCTCGATCAGGCGATCGAGTGGGCGGCTCGGATTCCTCATGCCGCGAACGGCACCATCGAGATCAGACCAGTCGTCGATTTCAGCGAGCATGTGACCTGACGGTCACCCTGGCCGGATGTTGCGCGAGTGACTTCGAGTGTCGATGATGCGTTGGCGGGTGTTGTGCGCAAGGAGTGGCCACGGGTCGTCGCCACGCTGAGGCGTGATCTGGGGAGCCTGGATCTTGCCGAAGACGCCGCGCAGGAGGCCTTTGCTGCGGCGCTGAACACCTGGCCGAAGACGGGGATCCCGGACCGTCCTGGCGCATGGATCACAACCGTTGCTCGCCGTCGAGCAATAGATCGTCTGCGGCGCGATCGGTTGGGTCGCGACAAGGCCGAACTCGTAGGCCGGTTGGAGGAGAGGGTTCGGTCCGGGGACGAGGGTTTCGACTCCGATGAGTTCGAGACCGTGGTGCGTGACGATCAGCTGCGTCTGATCTTCGGGTGTTGCCATCCGGCGATCCGAGTGGAGGATCAGATGGCGCTTACCCTGCGTAGCGTCGCCGGTTTGACGACAGGTGAGATTGCCCGGGCCTTTCTGGTTCCCGAGCCGACGATGGCCCAGAGACTGGTTCGGGCCAAGCGAAAGATTGCAGCTGCGGGTATCCCATTCGTGATTCCGCCAGATCACGAACTCTTTGAGCGATTGGCAGTTGTTCGAGGCGTTCTCTACCTGATCTTCAACGAAGGTTATGGCGCCTCCTCAGGTGATGAGATGATCCGGCGCGAGTTATGCGACGAAGCCATCCGGCTCGCGGAACTGCTCGTCGACCTCATGCCCGACGATGCCGAGACCATCGGCTTGTTGGCTCTGTTCCTGCTCACCCACGCCCGGCAGGGTGCTCGAACCGACATCGATGGTGACATCGTGCTGCTGGACGACCAGGATCGAGGGCTTTGGGACAGAGAGATGATCGATCACGGGATCGAACTGCTGGGTCGTGCCATGAGGCTGCAGCGTCGCGGACCGTTGCAGCTCCAAGCAGCGATAGCCGGCGCACATGCGACGGCGCCCATTGCTGAAGCAACGGATTGGGCGGCCATATCGTTGCTGTACGAAGACTTGGTGAAGTTGTCGCCAACTCCCGTTGTGAGGCTCAACCATGCTGTAGCTGTGGCGATGATGAGCGGGCCCCAAGATGGCCTGGACCTACTGGATGATGACGAGCTCAGTGGGTCACTGGACACCTACCCGTATTTCCACGCTGCAAGGGCGGATCTCTTGGCGAAACAGCGCCGGGTCGAGGCCGCTCGGGTCGCCTACCAGCGCGCGATCGACCTGACCGACAGTGACCCCCAACGGCGGTTGCTGGAGTCGAAGCTCGTCGACCTCAGCTAGTCGTCGGCGTTCGAGCGATCTACGATCCGGCGCCAACCCCGCACTTCGAAGGATTGGATTGGTGTTGGGCCTGTTACGACGCAAACCCAACTACGTGGATGGCGAGTGGCGTTGGTCCTTTGCTCGAAGGCAGCGGATCATGGACTTGGTCGAGCCCGACGAGGTCTACCTCGACCGCTGGAGATTCGACACACCCGTTGTCTCGGTCTTCCTGCATTCGATCAAACTCCCCGATCGAGACCCAAACCCTCATACACACCCTTTTTCATGGTCGTACAGCCTGATCCTCCGGGGTGGTTATGAGGAGCATCGGGGACCGTCCGGGAGCGAGATACGCCAGTTGGGTCCGTGCCGGATCAACCGGATAGACCAGGACACCGTCCACCGGATTGACAGCGTTCGGGATGGCAGGCCGGTCTGGACGGTCTTTCTCGCCGGCAAACCTCACGGGAAGGGCTGGGGTTTCGTCGTCGACGGCGAGTATCAGGACCACAAGCAGTACCTGGAACAGCGGGCCCAAGAGCGAGCGCGCTGAAGGGTTGGCAGCTCCGCCTCACAGCTCGAGACGTGAGTTCTTCTTCGTGTCCGCGCCAGATCAGCTGGCGAGTGGGCGGCCGAAAGGCAGCTCGTCGAGCCAGCTACCCAGGAACGTTTCAGCGCGATAACAGGCCCCGAGGAAGAAGCCATCCTCGTGGGAGCGGGTCTCGGCGATCGCTGACTCGACTGCGGCTGTGGCCGTTGCGATAGCGTCATCGGCAGTTGCGTTCGGCTCGGGCCACCAGGCGAATGCCGGCGCGGCCAGAGGGATGAAGTCTGGCACTGCAGTGATGTTGCCCCGTTGCATGACGGCGAGGGCGCGGGCTGTGTAAGGCAGTGGTGAGTGGGGCACGACCACGTTGCACGCGAGCCGGTCAGCTGTGTCGTGATTGATGGCACCTGCCTTGGACCCTGCGAACAACACATCGACTTCGGCGCCAAACACCTTCCACGCCGGATCTGCGTCGTCGCCGACCATGGCCTCCGCGTTCTGACCCCACA
Organism: Acidimicrobiales bacterium; assembly: GCA_051011515.1. GTDB lineage: Bacteria > Actinomycetota > Acidimicrobiia > Acidimicrobiales > UBA8592 > JBPCTU01. The sequence goes on along the minus strand of JBPCTU010000393.1, from coordinate 2,791 downwards.
TCTCTCGGAGCTCATCGTCGCCGAACCCGTCCGCAGATGAGACGTTGCCCTTTGTGGTGGATATCGAAACGACCCTCGCCCCCCGCCGTGCGGCGGTGGCTGCGAGCAGCGGCCCGGAGGCGCCGAAACCCTCAATGGCCACTCGTCTTCCGTCGAGACCGCCGACGACCTCACCTGCGGCAATCACTGGGCCGAGGCCAGCAAGGTGGCTGGCCAAGGTCTCTCCGTCGACCTCACTGAGCCCCAAGGAACTGCGATCGTCAGCATCTCTGAGCGGCTGGATGAGGTCAGCCGTGACACCCTTGCCCGCGTCGAGAGACAACGCTCCCTCTGATGACATCGGGGTGAGTTCCTCGACAAAGGCCGTGATCGCGGTGTCACGTTCATCGGGTTGAGCGTTGATCCCCGCAGATGCTCCACCCTTCTTCATCTCGGCGGTCGCGAACGTATAGGTCTGTGAGCGGGCCAGGTCCTTGGCTCCGCCCTGCAGGATCTTCGGAGCGCAACGCACCAAGCCCGATGCCGGGACTCCTTCGAGGTCGAAGGCCACGAAGGCGTTTGTGGAGGTGAGTTTGTGGATGGCCACGGCGACATCATGCCACCTTGTCGCCCGATGGCCGACACCAGTCGCGATCAGGCCTTCGAGAGCGAGCCCCCCTGAGGCCTGGTGCCTGTCTCCATTGAGATATCGACCGTGTTGTCTGTGGGTGTGTCTTCTACCAGGGTGTGTGACACGGCCACTTCGAGAGTGAGCTGGTTACTGGTGGGTTCCAGTTCGAGTTCGGCCGACACGACTTCGCCGGCGTCGAGAGAATCGCTCGCACACGTGATGGCACCACCGCTCGAGGAGCAGCGCCACTTGGGATCACTGATCGACACCGCGACTATGTCGGCTCCACCGATCACGATCTCCAAGGCGACGTTTGGAGCCGTCTCTGAGCCGATGTTGAGCACCTGAACATCCAAAGGTCCTGAAACTCCGGAGGTGAGAGTGCCACCCACGACGGTTGCAATGAGATCGGTCGACGGTGCGGGTGGAGCAGCCGTGGCGGTCGGAATGGGTTCCGCTGTCGGCGCTCGCTCGGGCTCTTCAGGCGCGCGCATCGGCGTTGGCGTGGCTGATAGCGCCGTGGGACCACCCGCCTCCGGCGTCGGATCAGCGACCACGACCGGCCCGGTGGTCGGGTCCGCTTGTTCGTCGCTCTGTGGTGCCTCGGTGTTGGGCTCGAACACTTGCCCGGCTGGTGGGGTAACTGAGATCCCGGCAACCTCGGCTTCTACAACCTCGGTTGCAGTAGGTGTGGCACTGGCGACGCTCAGGCTTTCCGGGGGTTGTAAGGCCGGAGCGCCGATTGCCTGCGTCGGTTCGGACTCGTCAGGCCCCGAGTCGAGGGCCAGCGGCACGGCGACAGCCGCGGTGAGCACGGCCGAGATCATCGCGACTGAGACAAGCGACGACGGCGCAACACGCAGCATCGACAGCAACCGCTCTAACAAGGAACTCTCCCACCCAAACCGTGATGACAACCGAGCCCCGAGCTGCTCAGTGGAAGTATCGGCCGTCCAGGCCTTGCGAGTGGATGGGAAGATGTGCCCACCGACCACGCTGCGTCGTGTTCACTATCACCATCGTGGCGCGTGGTAGTCATCGGCCCTGCCTTTGCTGATCTCGATCTCGCAGTCCGGGTTCGAGCGGTCGCCACTTCAGTGGCACCGCGCCGCGGGTTAGTAATCCCGGAGGTCGATGATGCCGAGCCGTACCGCGCTCAAGACAGCGTGGGTCAGACTCTGGGTGTCGAGGCGGCGATAGATCGCGTTCAGATGGTTGTGCACGGTCTTCTGGGTGATGCCCAACTCCCTCGCCACCTGCTTGGTGCTCAGACCATCGGCGATGCCTTGGAGGATTTCGACCTGACGAGGCGAAAGGAGCTCGTCTTGGGCCCTGGGCTGGTGGGCCTGCGCCACGCTGAGCATCGAGGACGCCAGCGCTGGGGACAGTCCGGTGTCACCCGCAGCTGCGGCTCGGACGGTTTCCAACACGTCGGCGAAGCTGCAGCCTTTCGACAGATAACCAACTGCTCCGGCCTCGAGAGCCTGGCGCGTCTTTTCGATGTCGTCATGCATGGTGAGCACCACGACCTTCGTTTCCGGCACCGACTCGACTATGCGCCGCGTGGCACTCACACCGTCAAGGATGGGCATCGAAATGTCCATGACCACGACGTCGGGCTTCAAGTGTTGTGCCAGCCTCACGGCGTCTTCGCCGTTGGAGGCCTCGCCCACCACTCGCTCTCCCGCAGACTCAAAGTTCTTGCGGACACTCTCCCGAAGGATCTGGTGGTCGTCGGCAAGGACTACCTCGATGACAGCGCGTTGATTCCCGCTTTCACCTGACGATCCACTGGCGGTTCGAGCGCGTTCTTGCGTTCCGGTCGATTCGATCACGGTCTTTCCTCTCGCGGGACGACGACGTCGATGCTGGTACCCGCACCCGGCGAGCTGGTAACAACCAACTCGGCATCGATCACTTCAGCTCTTTCACGCATTCCGACAAGCCCGAAGGCGGTGTCTCGTACTCCGCGCGATTCATCAAAACCATCGCCATTGTCGGTGATGCGGAGTTGAGCATCGCGGGCGTTGACGGCCCACTGCACTTCCACACACGTGGCGTTCGCATGTTTATCGATGTTGTTCAGGGCTTCCTGCATGATTCGGAGTAGCTCGTTTTCGACGGCTATCGGAAAGCGGTCTCCCTTCTCATCGGCAGAAAACTCGATATCAATACCCGTTC
>JBPCTU010000392.1:0-3632 GCA_051011515.1 Acidimicrobiales bacterium | reverse complement strand
TCCCCACACCGATTCGCGGCCAACCCAGGAGCGAGGGACGAGCGACGGAAGAGCGCCTGGCAACCCTGTGGGTTGCATGGCGCAGCCGCAGAGCGGGCGGAGCAAAGCGACGACCGCGATTGCGGTTTGATAGGGACGAGCGACGAAAGGCCGCCTCCGGCGCGGCCGCAGAGCAGCCAGAGGGCCGAAGCTGCGATTGCGGAACTAAATAGGCAGGTTTCCGGTTGCTCTTCTTGTGGAGCCTTCGTCGGTGAAGGCGGCGATCGTGCGCTCTGCGATGCGCATCTGATGGACCTCATCGGCACCGTCAGCGAATCGAGCCCACCGGGCGTGCTGGTACATGTGAGCGAGCGGCGTATCAGTCGAGTAACCGAGCGCGCCGTGGACCTGGATCGATCGATCGATCACCCGGTTCAACATGTTCGCGACGAAGTGTTTGGCCATCGACACCTCTGCCTTGAAGTCCTCCTGGCGATCGATCTTGTGTGCCGCGTGCAACACCATCAGCTTCGACTGATACAGCTCCATCGTCGAGTCGGCAATCATCCATTGGATTCCCTGTTTCTCGGCCAACAGCGACCCGTGCGAGAAACGTTCCAGGGACCGTTCGACCATCATGTCGAGTGCCGTCTCCGCCTGAGCTATCCAACGCATGCAGTGAGCCAGCCGTGCCGGACCCAACCGATACTGCCCCAGCAGATGCCCCTGGCCGCGCCCGCCCAACATCTGATCCTTGTGGACTCGTAGGTCCTCCATCACGATCTCGCTGTGGCCCGTGCCGCCATGCATGGTCTCGATCTCACGGACGTCATTCCAACCCTCGTGTGGTAGGTCCACGATGAAAGCTGAATTGGCGGCTTGCGGGATGTCGGGGTTCTCTTCGGTCCGGACAACGACGATTGCGAAGCTCGCTCGGCGAGCGTTCGAAATGAACCACTTGTGCCCGTTGATGACCCACTCGTCGCCATCCTCGTATGCGCTGCTCTGGATGAGCGTCGGGTCCGAACCGGCAACCTCGGGTTCGGTCATTGCGAAACAGGAGGTGGCTTTGCCCTTACACAGGGGCTCGAGGTATTTCTCGGCCTGGTAAGGGGTGGCCCAGTGCAACAGGGTGTGCATGTTGCCCTCGTCCGGTGCTTGACAGTTCAGCACCCAGGGCCCGTAGTAGGACTTCGCCGCCTCTGCCTGGACCATGGCCAACTCGACATGACCCAGCCCCATGCCTCCCCACTCGACGGGCATGTGCGGCAGCCACAGTCCCTGGTTGCGGGCCTGCCTCCGACCGTCGATGAGGGCCTCAATGCGAGCCTTTCCATCCAGTCCGCTTCCACCATCGGTCCCATCGATCCTGGCTTCGAGTGGTTTGACCACACCGTCGATGAAGGCTCGGACCCGAAGTCGCATCTCCTCCAGCTCGGGTGTCAACGTGAAATCGATTGCCATCGCGGACCACCTCACAAGCAGTTGGCCCGTTGCGGGCCGCCAGCATTCAAGCATCTTCGATCATGCGCCGCCCAGTGATGATCGCGAACTCACACAACATCGGCTCGGCCGTAGCAGACTGTCGCCGTGGCTGTTTCCGATGTCGACCTGCTCGACTACGACAACTTCTGGCTCGGGTCGATCGAAGATCGCGACGCAGGCTTTGCCGAACTCCGAGCCAACCCGATCAGCTTTCATCCGGAACCGAAGATCGAGCCGCTACCCGACGGCCCTGGGTACTGGGCGATAACCCGCCACGCCGACATCGTGGAGATCAGCCGGCGGCCCGACGACTTCTGCTCAGGAGAGGGCAGCAACATCACGACCACGCCGCCCGAGTTCAGAGACTTCTTTGGATCGATGATCAACATGGACGATCCACGGCACGCGCGCCTTCGCAAGCTCGTATCGGCAGGATTCACGCCGCGGACTCTGGCGAAGGTCGACACGGACGTCGATCGAATCGCGGCAACAATCGTCGACGACATTTCCGACCGAGGTAGCTGCGACTTCGTCACCGATGTCGCGGCTCGTCTGCCCCTCGAGATCATCTGCGAGATGATGGCGGTGCCGCCGAGCCAATACGCCTTCGTGTTCGACCAGACCAACATCATCCTCAGCAACGGCGATCCCGAATTCATCCCTCCCGGCGAGGACGTGATCACCGCCTTCCTGACCGCCGGCGCCAACCTGGCAGAGCTGATGAACGACGTTGCTGAAACCAGGAAAGGGCGCGACGGCGACGACCTCACCACAGCTCTCGTCAACGCCGAGATCGACGGTGACCGGCTGAGCCGCGAGGAACTCCAGTCGTTCTTCGTGCTGCTGTGTGCCGCCGGCAACGAGACCACACGCAACGCGATCAGTTGGGGGCTCCACCTGCTCACCGAGAACCCGGAGCAGTACCAGCGTCTACGCGAAGACTTCGACGCAACCATGCCTACGGCAGTCGAAGAGATCGTGCGGGTGTCCAGCCCGGTCCTGCACTTCCGGCGCACTGTCACCCGCGACGGAGTCAGGCTCGGAGATCACGAGTTCCAGGCCGGCGAGAAGGTCGTGCTCTGGTACGTGGCCGGCAATCGAGACGAGTCCATCTTCGAGAACCCGCATCGTTTCGACGTGACGCGCAACCCGAACAATCATCTGGGTTTCGGTGGGCCAGGGCCCCACTTCTGCCTCGGGGCCCATCTCGCCAGGCGCGAGATCAGCGTCATGTTCCGCGAGCTGACTTCCCGATTGCCCGACCTCCATGCCTCCGGCCCACCCGACCGGTTGCGTTCGCACTTCATCAACGGCATCAAGCACCTACCGTGCGAGTTCACCCCCGTTGGTCAGAGCTCCTGACCGCGACTGCTCGACCGATAGCCACACACTGGTCACTCAATCACTGCAGGCGGCGTATAGCCGTTCCTTGAACGCGGGTTCGTCGACCGCCCATACGACTCGCGTATTCGCGGTTGCGCCCAAGAACCTCCGGTCCGGGAGCACTGCACCACGCGTCGGCTCGTCGATGCCGACAACCAAAGCCTCGTCGGTCGAGTCGGTAATGATCGAGTCGTCCAACGCGACGGCCATCGCAACCGGATCAGGCAGATCCATTCCCTCCAGCCCCGTGTCGCGGCAGTACTGCTCGACGACGCGGTTGATGGCAACACAAAACCGGCCGAGACGACCGCAGTCAGCCAGCCGAGCCGATTCCTCCGGCCGCATGACCGCATACTGCCGCGAGATGTTCCAGCCGATGATCGTCTTGGTGCCTGGTGCAGCCAGCACGGAGGATGCTGCCTCGGGGTCGGCCCACACGTTGAACTCCCCAAGTGCGTTTACATTTCCGACTCCGTCAGGTGAGCCGGCCATCAGATACACGTGTTGGAATCCCTCGAGGAACGTGGGCGCTTGCTCTAGGCAGAGAGCGATGTTCGTCAACGGACCCAACGTCACGAGTGTGTGCGCATCCGGTTCATCAGCAGCGATCGCGAGGAGAGCTTCAACGGCTTCCCCCCGGTCAACCGCACGGCTCGGCTCGGGCAGGACTGCTCCGGCCATGCCGTCCTCGCCGTGGACGAACTGAGCGGTCTCGAGCGGTCGCATGAGCGGCTCGGCGCGCCCGGCGTGGATCGGGACCTCGGGTCGTCCGGCGAGTTCGGCCG
>JBPCTU010000391.1:0-5184 GCA_051011515.1 Acidimicrobiales bacterium | reverse complement strand
GGCATTTTCTCGGGATTCGTCGATGCGGATGTGGAGCTCGTCGGCGTCGAACCGGCGGGAGGCGCCGCGGTTGCCCGAGGGGTGCCTGGCGTGGTCCACGGCAGCGAGTCCTTCTTGATGCAGGACGAGTACGGTCAGGTGCTCGAGGCCGAATCCATTTCGGCTGGTCTCGATTATCCCGGCATCGGCCCCGAACACGCTCATCTGGCCGAGACCGGCCGTGCGCGGTACGAGAAGGTCACCGACGACGAGGTCATCGCGGCGTTTCAGATGTTGTCTCGAACCGAAGGGATCATCCCGGCGCTCGAGCCCGCCCACGGGCTTGCCTGGATGGCCCGAGCTCGGGGTGAGCTCGCCGGAAAGACGGTCTTGCTCAATCTCTCGGGGCGGGGGGACAAGGATGCAGTCCAGATGATGGAGATCCTCGGATGACCTGGGATCAGGCGATGATTCCGCGGCCCGAGCTTGGGCGAACAAAGCCGGTAGCTGACCTCAAATGACAATGCATCGAGGCACGATCGAGTCGGCGCTACGCGCCCGTATCGACTCTGGGGGCAAGGCTCTGGTGCCGTACATCACCGGCGGTTTCGACGGCTACCTCGACGCGATCAGGGCCGCCGCTCATGAAGGCGCCGATGCCATCGAGGTGGGGATCCCGTTCTCGGATCCGGTCATGGATGGGCCGGTCATCCAGGAGGCCAACGAGATCGTCCTGGCTCAGGGTGTCACCCCTCAGTCCATCCTCGACGAGTTGAGGGGTCTGGACGTCGGGATCCCTCTCGCGGCGATGACCTATTACAACATTGCCTATCGGTTTGGGCTGGAGCGTTTCGCGAATTCGCTCACCATGGCCGGGGTCGCGGGAGCGATCCTCCCTGACCTCCCGCTTAGCGAACTGGGCCCATGGGCCAACGCGGCCGATGCAGACGGGGTGGAGACCGTTTTGTTGGTGGCCCCGACGACACCCGACCCTCGGCTACAGGAAATCTGTGATCGGTCGCGAGGTTTTGTCTACGCCGTAGGCCTGCTCGGGGTCACTGGGGTTCGTTCGGAGTTGGCGGACAGCGCAACCGTCATCGCCCGCAGATGCAAGGACGTGACCGAAAAGCCGGTTCTCGTGGGCGTGGGTGTCAGCACGCCTGACCAAGCCGCTGAGGTGAGCGAGGTGGCCGACGGCTGTGTTGTCGGTTCGGCGATTGTGAGGAGACTTCTGGAGGGCGAGGGTCCCGAGGGCGTCGGAAGCTTGGTTGCCGAGATCCGGGCTGCGTTGGACGGATAGGCCGTCTCATAGCGCCGTGGCGGCGAACAACTAGCTTGCGGAATTGCCACAGGTGTTGTCGGGTTCGAGAGGTGGGCATCGACGGGGAGTTGTTCGGTGCCGTGCGGATCGGGGTAGTGGATGGTTGAGTTCCTGTTGGACATCGCCCTCCCGAAGACGGACCGTGTCGTGGCGATCCAGACGGTTGTCATGGCCGTGTTCTGGGCCGTGCTGATCGCACTGACCTGGCGCAAGGATCGTGATATCAGGCATTTCGTGTGGGGCCTGGCAATGCTCAATGCCGCATGGTTCGCCGCACGAACGGTGCACTGAATCAGCACGAGGGTGCGCTCCCCTGAGCGTTCCGGCCGGAACCCGGTGCACGAGCGGCGGGGGCGGGCACAGGAACTGTGGAACGGGAGTGGGAATGCACTCGGGCGTGACGGAGTTTCCCCGTCACATATTGAACCGGCCGAACCTTCTGGAGACAGGCAATGAGTAAGGATCAGATTCCCGACGAGGTCGATGTCATCGTCATCGGCATGGGTATCGGTGGTGAAGCCGTGGCCGGCAAGGTGGCCGAGGCGGGTCTTGAAGTTCTCGGCATCGAGAGTGACTTGGTCGGGGGCGAGTGCCCGTACTGGGGTTGCATCCCGTCGAAGATGATGATCCGTGCATCGAATCTGCTGGCTGAGGCACGACGCATCGAAGGTGTCGCCGGGAAGGCCGACGTAACGCCCGATTGGAGTCCGGTAGCGCAGAGAATCCGTGAACAGGCCACGGACAACTGGAACGATCGGGTCGCGGTGGACCGGTTCGTCGACAAAGGCGGGTACTTCGTGCGCGGCCGGGGACGGATCGTTGGGCCCAAGTCAGTTCAGGTCGGCGACGCCGTCTATCGCGCCAGGGTCGGTGTCGTGGTGGCGGCTGGGACAGAGCCGGCAGTCCCACCGATTCCCGGGCTCGCCGATGTGGACTACTGGACGAACCGGGACGCGATGAAGGTCGAAGCGCTGCCTAACTCATTGATCGTCCTCGGTTCAGGCGCCATTGGCAGCGAGTTGGCGATGGTTTTCAGTCGCTTCGGAGTCTCGGTGTCGGTCGTCGAAGCACTGGATCGACTGCTCCCCCGAGAGGAGCCCGAGGCCGGAGAACTCATGCGCGAGGTATTCGAGTCAGAGGGTATTTCCGTCCACGTGGGGAAGTTCGCGAACCGTGTCGATCGCGATGACGATGGTGTCGTCGTGAGTCTTGAGGATGGAACCGAGGTACGGGGTGAACGGATTCTGGTGGCAACCGGTCGACACACGAACGTCGAGGGCCTGGGCTTGGAAAACGTCGGCGTAGAGCTCGAGTCGCCCTACATCCACGTCGACGACCACATGCAGGTAACCGATGGCCTTTGGGCCGTCGGCGACATCACAGGGAAAGGCCTGTTCACCCACGTAGCGGCCTATCAGGCGCCAATCGCGGCGGCATCCATACTCGGCCAGGAGCATGCACCCGCCGACTACCGAGCCATGCCTCGGGTGACCTTCACGGATCCCGAGGTGGGCTCGGTAGGCCTCACCGAAACCGATGCACTGGACGCCGGGTTGAATGTCGATGTGGTGACCCAAAACGTTCCCTGGTCCGCACGGGGGTGGCTCCACTCAGCCGGAAACGAGGGCGTCATCAAGCTGGTGGTCGACAAGGACCGCCAAGTTCTGGTGGGAGCGACGTCGGTCGGTCCTCATGGCGGAGAGGTCTTGAGCATGCTGACATTGGCAGTTCATGCGGAAACGCCGATTGCGACCTTGAAGTCGATGATCTACGCCTACCCGACCTTCCACCGAGGAGTCGAGGACGCATTGGGTCAGCTCTGACGTTGTCCTGTCGGCGTTTTCTTTCGGTAGTCCTCGGGGCTTCTGTTGTCGCGGTGAGCTGTGGACCGGGTGCGATCGGGCCGAGTTCCGACGATGGCGAGATCACAGGTCCAACCTTCGAGGCGGAACCAATGGACTGCAGCGACAACCCAGCGCAGTCATCCGCGTCAGTGGTGGCCTCATCGGGCCTCGACTGGTTGTTCGGCCGGGACTTCCCGGCGAGTTTCGAGTCGCCGGAGCTCGAACGCACTTCCATCGTTCCGGTCCTGGCCGCCGACGGAATCCCAGCAATCGACGACCCGCAGTGTCTGCCCGTCGGTGCTGTCGACTTTCTGACAGACAACGCACCGGTGGTCGTGGTGGAGGTCGCCGGCGAGGCCCGGGCTTACCCTCTGGAGATTCTGACCTGGCACGAACTGGTGAACGACACGATCGCCGGGGTGGCGGTGACGATCTCTTACTGTCCGCTCTGCAACTCGGCAATCGCCTATGAACGCACGCTCGCCGACCGAGTACTCGACTTTGGTACTTCCGGCGCTCTCAACCAGTCATCCCTGGTCATGTATGACCGTCAAACAGAAACTCTTTGGACTCACTTCGACGGCCGAGCCGTCGCCGGCGAGCTGGTCGGGGAACAGCTCCAATTCGTGCCTGCCGCCGTCGTGGCCTGGGGGTCGTTTCGCGAGGAGTTCCCCGACGGACTGGTTCTGAGCCGTGAGACCGGTTTCAACCGCAGCTACGGGCTCAATCCGTACCCCGGTTACGACTCGGCCGAGGATCCGATCGCTTCGTTCATCACCGCGGACATCGACCCCCGGATGGAAGCCAAGGCGCGGATTGTCGGGGTCGTGGTTGGTGAAGATGCCGTCGCCGTCCCTCGAGGACAGCTTCTCAGCAGCGGAGTGGTGTCGCTGACCGTCTCTGATCGACCAGTCACCGTTTGGAGCCTTTCAGGGACGGCGTCCGCGCTGGATGATCGGCGGGTGAGTGGCGGTGATGATGTCGGAGCCGTCGCAGCTTTCGAGGCCACTTCCTCTAGTGGGGCCCTGTCGTTTCAACGCACGACAACTGGCTTCGTGGACGATCAGACGGGCTCCAGTTGGAACATCTTCGGCTTGTCCACCGATGGCCCGCTGATGGGGACGCAGTTGGAGAAGGTGCGGTACCTGGACACGTTCTGGTTCGCGTGGGGGAACTTCTACCCCGACACGACCATTGCCGAGTCCTAGCTCAACTGGGCGTGACGTCGCCCCCGCCGTTCTCGGTGAGGTTTTTGCCGAACTGTCGCAGCCTTTGTATTGCCTCGGGGTCGGCGCCTTCGGGCATCGGCTCGGCAAGAGCCGCCTTGATTCGGTCGTAGGCGGCTGACTCCAACCCGCAACGGCGACAGACTTCCAGATGAGCGGCGACCAAGGGAACGTCGGCATCCTCCAGCTCACCGTCGAGGTACCCCTGGAGAACAGCGCCGACCTCACGGCAGTCGAGGGGAGCGTCGGGTCGCTTCCACCACTTCCTCTTGAGCTTCATGTCTGGGCCCCCCGCGGCCGAAAGCCCGCAGCTTCGAGTTGTTTCTTCATCTTCTTACGGGCTCGGTGCAGACGGCTCATCACTGTCCCCACAGGCACTCCCAAGCGATCCGCTGCCTCTTGGTATGACAGCCCCTCGACGTCAACCAGCACTACGACCTCTCGGAACTTGTCCTGGAGTCCTTCGAAAGCTGACTCCACCTCGGCATCGAAACCCAGGTCTACGACCAGTTCTTCCACAGATCTGCTGCCCTCGCCGCTATCGGCCAGACGGTCCATGGTCGAGTCGGGGTCGCGCAACAACTCGGGCCGTTTGCGGCGGACTCGGTTGACCTGGGCGTTCCGTAGGATCGTGAGAAGCCAGGCCCGCGGGTAACGCCCGTCGAAGCGGTGGATTGCCCGGTATGCGCGCAGGAGCGCGTCCTGCACCAAGTCCTCGGCGTCGGCTGAGTTGCGAGTGAGCGACATCGCAACGCGGTACATGACATCGACCTCTGGCAGGACGTACTCATCGAACCTCGCCTTGGCTTCGGCC
>JBPCTU010000390.1:0-2558 GCA_051011515.1 Acidimicrobiales bacterium | reverse complement strand
GTCTCGAACATGGCCGAGCGGCGACATCGGGCTTGGACGGTGACGAGGACCAGCCATGAGCGGCTGGAAGACACCCACAGCGTTCTTGGGGGTCCTTCTGGTAATGGCGCTGACGGTTGCAGCGTGCGGAGGTGGCGACGAAGACAGTGAGCCGATGGCCCCCGACGAGGCCGCGGAGGAGCTTGATGAGTTGGTCGACGAGATCGGCTGGCAGTCCGTTCCGGTCACACGGCGCGCTGCCATCTCTCCACCGAGGGAGGCCGATCTGGCTGAAACACTGCCGCCGATAGACGAGTTTCCGATTGTCGTGCGAGCCCCAGCGGGGAACACCGTTGTGGCCGAAATCTTCGTGTCGACCGAGAAGTCGGGTGAGGACATCAACCGCTGGATGGTCGATGTAGCCGAGGACTTCAACGATGCGGGGCAGACGCTGAGCGACGGCAGGACTGCTGCTGTCGAGATTCGCAGGATCGCGTCCGGTATCGGATATCAGTTCATAGCCAGCGGCGAGTATCTTCCGGCCGGCTTCAGTCCATCGAACCAGTTGTGGGTGGAGATGGCAGCGGTGGACCAACCAATGGAGATGGTTACCGAGTCCTTGGTTTCGAACGTTGCCGGCATCGTGATCAAGAGTGTGATCGCCGAAGAACTCAGGGCCAAGTACGGCACGCTCGACGCTGCGACCCTGATCCAGGGCGTCATCGCCGGAGACGTGGTGATGGGGTACACCGACCCATTCGCGTCCAGCACTGGCCTCAACTTCCTGCTGACGGTCTTGGATGACATCGCCGGCGGCGACGAGGATCGATTGACTGATCCAGATGTTGCGAGCGTGTTCGAACAATTCCAACGGCAGGTTCCGTTCGTAGCGCTCACCACCCTGCAGCTACGCGAGTCGGTGGAAAGCGATAATGGCACCCTCGACGCATTCGTGATGGAGCACCAGACATACGTGCAGACCGACTCTCTGGATTCAGGTTTCGAATTCATCGCGTTCGGGGTGCGCCACGACAATCCGTTGTATGCCGTCGGGAACGCGTCTCCTGACGAGGTCGAGGTGTTGCAACTTCTTGCGACCTTTGCAGCAACCGACGAGTATCAACAGTCGGCCGCTGAACTTGGCTTCGATCCCGAGCCATACACATCCGATGTCGCTGTGCCCTCGGGTGAAACGCTCATTGACGTCCAGGCTGTATGGAAGGACAAGAAGGACGGCGGACGACCGGTCGCGACGGTGTTCGTAGTCGACACCAGCGGATCGATGAGCGGATCCAGGATCCAGGCTCTGCAGACGGCGATGTTCTCGGCAAGGGAGTTCATCAAGCCCGAGACCGCAGTTGGCGTGGTGGAGTTCAACGACATCGCCTACCTCAAGCTCGAGGTGGCTGAGTTTGATCTCAACCAGCAGGGCCGTGTCGTTGCACTGGCGGAAGACTTGAACCCGCTCGGTGGGACCGCGATGTACGACGGGATCGTGCTTGGCCTGTCCATGTTGGGCGATGAGGTGGCCGCTGATCCTTCAGTCAAGCCGATCTTGGTTGTGCTCACCGACGGACAGACAACCTCGGGGTGGGAGTTCGACGATGTCGACGAGGTGATCGCCGGCCTCCGAATTCCGGTCTTCACGGTGGGGTTCGAGGCGGATCTGGACGAACTGGCTCGCCTCTCCTCGCTGGTGGAAGCGGCTAGCCTCGACGCCAACGAGGAGGACGTCGAGTACAAGATCGCGGCACTGTTCAATGCTGGGGGTTAGTGCGTGAAGCCGCTGTTGATCTGGGTCGGCATCGTCGGAGCGGTGTTCGCGATCTTTGCGGTTGTGACCATTTGGGTTCGCGATACGAGCCGTGTGTTCGTGGTCGTTGACAGTTCTTTTCCGATGAGCAGCGTGTGGTCGCAGGTGACCGACGCCCTCGATGATATCGACGACCAGAGTCGGGCCGAGTTTGCGCTGGCCACCGAGAAGCAATCCATCCATGGTTGGCAGTCCACGCTGACCCTGGTTGGAGTGGAGCCCTTTGCGCCGTGCACATTCGAAACAATCGCCGGCTACCCCCAGGTGACCGAGGCCGACGAGTTGATCCTCGTCACCACGAGATCGTCGTGCGACACCTCTGCGCTCGCGGGTTGGGAGATCATCAACCTCGGTCCCTGAAGCTCACGCAGTTCTCGGTGATCGAACTCGGTGTTGGCAAGACAGATGTGGCGTTTCGCCATTAGGCGAAAGGCCAAGGAACCTGAAGGGTTCACGAGGAGCTGGCGGGAATCGAACCCGCGACCCCCCGCTTGCAAAGCCGAGGGGGCGATTCCGTTGGGGTTCGCAGGAGTTCGGTGAGCCACACGTGACCAGCAACACATGGCTTCTTGTTCGCTGGGGTTCGCCAGCGACCGTGGGCTCGGCTGTCGGTTGGCTGTCAACCGCTTCAGCGCATCGTTTTGAACCAGGCAACCTTCGAGGCTCGATTCTCTAAATCTGGCGTTCGTTCGATCTCCTCAGTTCTGATGATCTCGTCAGCCCCGAAGAGAGCAGCTCCTTCACCCGCGCTTGCCCGCATATGAGC
>JBPCTU010000389.1:0-4861 GCA_051011515.1 Acidimicrobiales bacterium | reverse complement strand
TCCATCATGGCGGTGGCGTCGGCATCGGCCGCTCTATTCACGCCGGCCAGGTCTCGCTTGCCGACGGTACCGATCTCGGCGCGGAGAAGCTGGAACGAGTCCTGCTGAACGATCCGGCAACCGGCGTGATACGCCACGTCGACGCTGGTTACGAAGAAGCCATCGCCGTAGCGGAAACCCGAGGAGTGCGCACTCCCATGCTCGAGTCATGAGCACCACAGGGCGTCGCCGCGGCGGACGCAAGGCACGAGCGAGCCAACATCGAACAGACGGACCGACCCAGCGGCCCTTCAGCCAGCCGCACCGGTACTGGGAGCCGACCAAGGCGATCTCCGACGATGAGGTCGAATCGATCCATCTGGCCTCACTCGAGGTGTTGCGGGACATCGGCATCGACGTGCTTCACGAGGAGGCCCGCCATCTACTGGCTCAGGCGGGAGCGTCCCCCGCTAGCGACGGAGCCAGGGTGCGCTTCGACCCCGACATGGTCACCGAGGCGATCTCGCAGGCGCCCACCGAGTTCACGCTCCATGCCCGCAACCCGGCCCACAACCTCAAGATGGGCGCCAACCACCTTGCATTCGGCGCAGTGGCGAGCGCCCCAAACGTTTCCGGACTGGGTCGCGACCGGCGATCGGGTACCGCAACGGACTTCATCGACCTCGTCCGGCTCTCGCAGGTGCTCAATGCAGTCCATTTCCATGGCGGCTACCCGGTCGAGCCAATCGACTGGCATGCGTCAGTGCGGCATCTCTACGCCACCCGCGAACTGCTTACCCGAAGCGACAAGGCCCTTCACACATACAGCCTCGGCCGCCAGCGCACGCTCGACACGATTGAGATGGTGCGGATCGCCCACGGACTGTCCGAGGCCGAAATGGATGAACGGCCCTCGATTTTTTCGGTCATCAATACCTCGTCACCACTCCGGCTGGATGGCCCGATGATCGAAGGCATCCTGGAGTTGTCGGCCCGAAATCAGGTGATCGTCATTACGCCCTTCACGTTGGCCGGCGCCATGGCCCCAGTGACAGTTGCTGGAGCCCTTGTTCAACAGAACGCCGAGGCCCTGGCCGGTATCGCTCTCACCCAGCTGGTGCGTCCCGGGGCGCCCGTGATCTACGGCGGCTTCACGTCGAACGTCGACATGCAATCAGGAGCCCCTGCCTTCGGTACACCCGAGTACCTGAAAGCAGCCCTCGTCGGCGGGCAATTGGCGAGACGATACGGCCTGCCCTACCGCTCCTCGAACGTCAACGCCGCCAACGCACTCGACCTCCAAGCCGCCTATGAGTCGATGTTCTCCTTGTGGGGGGCCGTCATGGGCGGCGCCAACATGATCATGCACGGTGCCGGCTGGCTCGAAGGAGGTCTCCGCGCGTCATTCGAGAAGATGGTCGTCGACGCTGAACTCATCCAGATGGTCGAGGCGGCGCTGGAGCCGGTGGTCGTGGACCACGAAACGCTGGCCATCGACGCCATCGAAGACGTCGGGCCCGGCGGGCATTTCTTCGGTACCGATCACACACAGAGCCGCTACCGAACCGCGTTCCACAGCCCAATGTTGTCCGACTGGCGCAACTTCGAGTCGTGGGACGAGGCAGGGCGTCCGACGACGGATCAAGCGGCAGAGCGACTGGCAGAGGAGTTCCTCGCCACCCATTCCGACCCACCGATGGAACCCGACGTCGCCGACGCGTTGGAAGAGTTCGTCAAACACCGCACCGACGAAGGCGGCGTAGCCACCGACTTCTGAAAGGAGCGCCCATGAGGCCCGCCCGCTTCGACCCCGTACAACTGAGCACCGACGAAAGCCCCACGGGTCACCCGTTCGCGGACGTGCGGCTCTATCACTCGGACCTGGCGCTGTTGAACTATCTGCTCCAAGACCTGAGGGTGCTCGCCCGTCGCGCCGCGAAAGGCGAGCTCGTCCTGACTGCATTCGAGCCCGTGCTCTGGAAGGTGCATGATCTGAAGCGGCGCACGGTCGTGTGCGACCCAGAGCGGCTGCTTCAACCCGCCAACTTCCGGATGGTGGGGTTCTTCGGCGATCGGCGCGACGAAGCCGGGAAGCTGTTGGACGAGACGGAACTGGACGTGATCGGAGAGTTCCCGTCCTATCCCGGCATCTTGAGTTACAGCTCCGTAGAGCTGGTCAACAACCAGTGGGCGAACCTGGTCGTGCACCTTCAGTCCACCGACCGGGAGGAATGGCGCCACAGCGACGTGCACATCAGCGCAGCCGAGGAACTAGCTCCACAGGCATACCACAACGTCCGAATCCACAACGGCTGCATACGTGGCGGTGTCATCGGCTCCGAGACGGTGGTAATCGAAATGACGAAGTACTGGGACTACGACACACCAGACCTCTGGCATGCAGAACGTGTTCTACCGGGCGGCGCGACCGGGACGATCGGCAGTCCGTGGTCGGACCTGGCATGAGTACCGCGATCGGTACACCGTGACGATTCGAGACGTCCTTTCCATCGGACACCCCGCTCTACGCGCGGCCGCACAACCGGTTGCCGATGCCCAAATAGCGACGGCTGAGATCCAAGAACTCATAGATGATCTGATCGACACGATGCGAGCGGCGAATGGGGCCGGGTTGGCCGCCAACCAGATCGGCGTACACCACCGCGTTGTGGTGCTCGAGGTCGACGCGAACCCGAGATACCCATACAAGCCGAAGATCCCGTTGACGGTCGCCGTGAACCCGATCTTCGAAGTCCTGGACGACGAAGTCTTCCAGAACAACGAGGGTTGCCTCAGCGTTCCGCTTCGCGGCGATGTCACGCGCGCCATGAACCTGAAGGTCACCTACAAAGACCGGCACGGAGATGAGCACTGCCAGACCGTTCGCGGTCTAACGGCCGGCACCTGGCAACACGAAACCGACCACCTTGACGGAGTCCTCTTCATCGACCGCGTCACCGATCCGGCCACTCTGAGCACGTGGGAAGAGTTCGAAGCCCACCACCGGGACGCTTTCGTCGAGCGGATTCAAGCTCTCACCGAAGAGGGCACACGATGACCCGTTTCTGGTGCGAACTCGCATGGCTGGGTGGACCACTGGCCACTGCCGGCGTCACTCTCACGACTTCCAACGACCGAATCATCAACGTCGAGCGGGACGTTTCGGCACCCGCGCCTGGCGACACTCGCCTCGACGGGTTGACCGTTCCAGGTTTCGCGAACGTTCACAGCCACGCGTTCCAGCGAGCTCTTAGAGGGCGAACCCACGGCGGACAAGGTGACTTCTGGGCCTGGCGCGAAGTCATGTACGAGGCGGCCGCTCGCCTCGACCCCGACAACTACTACGAACTCGCCCGCGCCACCTACGGCGAGATGGCCGAGGCGGGCATCTGTTCGGTCGGCGAGTTCCACTACCTCCACCACCAGGCCGACGGGACCCCGTACGACGACGAGAACACCATGGGTAAGGCCCTTCTGGCAGCCGCCGCAGACGTCGGAATCCGCATCACGCTCTTGGACACGGCCTATCTGTGTGGCGGCGTCGGAGACGGCGGAGCTCGGGTGCCCTTGACCGGAGCCCAACTTCGGTTCGGCGATCGCGACATCCACCGCTGGATCGAACGGGTAGATGAACTCCTTGGGTCGTCATCTTCGCCCACCTCGAAGGTCGGCGCAGCCATCCACTCAGTCAGGGCGGTCGACCCCGAGTCGATCCAACTACTCAGTGAATGGACCCAGCTTCACGACATGGCGGTTCATGTCCACGTGTCGGAGCAGCCAAAGGAGAACGAGGCCTGCCTGTCCAGCCATGGGCTGACACCGATCGGGCTGTTGAACTCGCTGGGAGCCGTCACGCAGAACACCACTCTCATCCACGCCACCCACGTCACCGAGGCCGATGTCGCGTTGGTGGCAGAAGCTGGTGCCGGATGTTGCCTCTGCCCCACCACCGAACGCGACCTCGCCGACGGGATAGGACCGAGTCGACGAATCAGCGAAGCGGGAATCCCGATCAGCCTTGGTTCGGACTCTCATACGGTCATCGACCTGCTCGAGGAAGCGCGGGCGGTCGAGATGAACCAAAGGGTCGTGACATTGGAGCGAGGTGTTCACCCACCTGAGTGCCTGCTCACCATGGCAGCCACCAACGGCAACCGGGCACTGCACTGGGAAGGCGGGATGCTCGAGTCAGGCGCTTCGGCAGACTTCACGACGATCAGCCTGGATTCAGCCCGCCTGGCCGGCACCGACCCAGCCAATGCACTGGCCTCGGTGCTGTTGGGGGCGAACGCAGACGACATCGACCACGTGGTCATCGCGGGCAGAACCGTCGTGGCGGGCGGAGCCCACAATTCGATCGACGTGCCCGCCGCACTCGACAAGGCGGTCAGAACGTTGATGGCAACATGACCACCGTCATCGACAACATCGGCCAGCTGGTCACCAACAGTCCAGGCCTGGGAGGCGGCCCACTCGGCACGGTCGAGAACGCTTCGGTCGTCATCGACGCCGGAGTGGTGCTCGCCATTGGTCCGGCCGGAGCGACCGCCGACAAACGGATCGATGTCGGAGGCCGATGTGTTCTGCCGGGTTTCGTCGATTCGCACACCCACCTGATCTTCGCCGGGGACCGCGCAGAAGAGTTCACTCGGCGGATGGCCGGCGAACCCTACGACGGCGGCGGCATCATCGAGACGACAACGGCGACCAGGTGCGCGGCCGCAGATGATCTGTTGGCTCTCACCCGCGCCCGGCTACGGGAAGCGCACAAAGCAGGTAGCACCACCGTTGAGATCAAGACCGGCTACGGGTTGTCGGTCGACTCCGAAGCCGAGCTCGCCGAGCTCGCCGCGACAATGACCGACGAGGTGACATTCCTGGG
>JBPCTU010000388.1:0-11532 GCA_051011515.1 Acidimicrobiales bacterium | reverse complement strand
ACATCGCAGGCGACCAACATGCACGTCTGTTGACATGCAACGATTTCGCGGTCGCCGGCTCATCCGAACCCGACGGTTGCGCCAGATGAGCCGTCTATTGTCTCGCCAATCGAGTCGGCTGGTCGTTGTGTGTGCCCAGCCCTGTCGGTCACCGGGCCCCACGGGTTTGTAGGCCCTGGGGTCCGGCTCACCGAAGTCTTCTAGCCATGTCGACCCAGATCTCATGCTGTCGATGGCCGAATTAGAGTCGGGTCGATTTCGAGTGAAGACTACGATCCGTCTAGGGACTACCCATGCCGAAACAGAGATCCCGGGTCGCAATACCGCGAGCATTACGTTCGGTCGAGGCCGCTGCCGTTGCAGGCTTGGCATACAGCGCACTCACCCTCGTCGCCGGGGCGCTGCTGACGCGAGCACCCGAGCCCAACGAAGGCGACGACGCGGTCGCGGACTGGTACTTGCAGGAATCGAACCAGAGATCCGTGCTCGTGGCGGTGAACCTGCTCACGGTTGGAGTCATAGCCTTTGTCTGGTTCGTTGCGGTGATTCGCCGGCGTGTCGGAATGAAGGAGAACCGCTTCTTCGGGACAGTGTTCTTGGGGTCCGCATTGTTGGTCAGTGCTGCTTGGCTGATCGGCGGGATGTTGTTGGCCGCACCTGCGCTGTCGGCCTACTTGTTCAATGTCGCGCCTGACGCGTCCGACGCAGCACTGACCCGTGCCGGTGCTTCCACGATGCTCTCCATAGTCGCTGCGAGGTTGGAAGCGGTGTTCGTCGTCTCGACGACGACCGTCGGCCGACTGTCGGACGCGTTTCCTCGCTGGCTCATCGTGTTGGGCTACGTGCTCGGCCTAACGCTGCTGTTGGTGCCAGTCCCCAACAGCGCATTGACCTGGCTCTTCCCCGGATGGGTGGCAGTGACCAGCGCAGTGTTGTTGGTCCGCCGCGACGCCTTGGACGGCCACCAGGCGGGCCGCGCAGCCGGACCGGCGGCTTAGCGTCCACCCCGACACTCACCGTCTTTCAACCCGCACGACCGCTGGGGGCCCTTCCGGACCCGGGTTCACACAGCGTCTACATCGCCGAGACAAGACCAGCTCTTGCGGCAAAGAAACGCACCTTCAGAGGGCGCCGGCAAATACCGCATCAACCCAGCGATTCGCCAGGCGTCAGCAGGTCTGCGGGGTCCAGGTCGCCGTCGGACCCCACCAAGGCAGCGATCACAACCGAGCCATCGGCGGTACCTACCGGGATCCCGTCGGTCGTGAGTTGACCAATCACCCCTGGCGCTTCATCACTTTCAGCGTCGGATGGGAGGGCTCGCTTCACCTCGTAGATGTCGCCTCGATAGATGATCTTCGGGCGACCCCACGGCGACTCGAAGCGGAAGTAGTCGAAGGCCCGAATGAACCGCAGCACCTCCTCGGTAGGAGTATCCCAATCGATTAGACCGTCTCGGGGCACGCTCTTGTCGTAGTACCGGCGGCCGGTCTGATCCTGCGCCCTCCGCTCTAGCGACTCGGGATCCGTCGCAAGCTTGTCCACCAAGTCGACTACGAGCGGCACACCCTCACGAATGCACTTCGTCGCAAGGGTGAAGGGAGTGTCGGACGACTCGATCGGGAAGCGAACCTCGGAGACCACGTCGCCCGCATCGATGGTGGCAACCATTTCGTGCAAGGTCACCCCGTATTCGGCCGCGCCCTCGTAGATGGCCCAGCTGACGCAGTTGAGTCCGGCGTACTCGGGCAACGGACCCGGGTGGAGGTTGAATGACCCCAGCGGCGGGGCCCCGACGGCCTCGCCTCGAACGATGTAGAGGGAGTGAACATTCAACAAGACGTCGATCGCCTGCTCGTCGAGCCAGGCTGCGAACTCCAATTCCTTGACCCACTGGGCCGGCAAGACCTCCACGTCCAGCCGCGCCGCCAGCTTGGCGATGGCGCCATCGGCTTCGGAGGTCAATACGGCAACAAGTTCATGGTCGGTTCGAGCGACGCGCTCGAGCACCTGACGGCCCGCTGACTCTTCCCCAACGAGTACGATTCGCAGTGGCTTCACGAGGCCGAGGGTACCGCCCAGCGCTAACTCATCCTGGCTGTGGTCAGCCCCGCACTCAGGGTGAAAAATCCTGGTCTTAGTGCCATTCCTCGGGTCGACTCTCCGGTGTCAGGCCTGTACCGTGGGGCGCCATGGAGCCGGTCGGGCGGGTTCAAACGGTAGCTACTCCTATGCCATCGTCTACGAGCGCGCCTGCCCGTGCTCCGGTGACCTCGCGTCGCGCAACCAACTGCGCGCCGACAGTGGGTGTCGCAGCCAGAGGGCAGGAGATTCGGTGATGAACACGGAGGGGTCAGAAGGCCTTGTGGCCGACGACGGAGTAGTCGTCGGATACCTCGCGGGCCGAGGTGAAGACCGGCCACTGAAGCTTGGAGCTGATGCGCGGCTTCGGAGCGGCACGGTTCTCTACACGGGCAGCAAGATTGGCGACAGGTTTGCCACTGGCCACCATGTCGTGATTCGGGAGGAGTCCCAGATCGGCGACGACGTCTCGGTGTGGAGCAACAGCGTGGTCGACTATGGCTGCACCATCGGCCATGACGTCAAGATTCACACGAACTGCTACATCGCCCAGTTCAGCGTGCTCGAGGACGGGGCTTTCTGCGCGCCGGGAGTCAGCTTCGCGAACGACATCTACCCCGGCAGCAAGGTTTCGGCCGACCAGATGCGGGGGCCCTTCATCGGCGCCGGCGCTCAACTCGGCGTGAATGTAACCGTCCTGCCCGAGGTCCGGATCGGGGCACGGTCGATCATTGGCGCCGGGTCCGTTGTTGTGCACGACATCCCCCCAGGCGTGGTCGCTGTCGGATCGCCGGCGAAGCCAATTCGAGACTTGAGGTCTGACGAAGCAGAGATGGTGGACACACTCGACGAGTGGCGCACACGACGCGCCGTGAACAGGTAGCAGCAGCAGGCCCACATGGCAACCACAAGAACGAATAAGACCACCAGCACGGGAAGGCGGCGATCTTCCAAGTCGAAGCCGACCGACGATGCTGCCGACAAAGCCGAGTCCGTGGCTGACGGCAAGCAGGCCCCAGACCCGCCGTGGAGCGACGCCAAGGAAGAGTCGAACGGCACCAAGCCCGAGGACGACACGGTCGAAGGAGGCGAAGCCGAAGACACGGTCGAGTCTGAAGACACCGCCGACGCTGATGACGAGGCCGAAGACACAACCGCCGAAGACGACAGCGACGACGACGACAGCACTGAGTCTGAGGACGATAGCGATCCAGACGTGATCGTCTTGGCCGATGATGACCTTGTTGGTACCTCCGGCACCGAATCAACCGCTGGCAAGTCCGGCCGCTTCCGACGGAAGACCAAGCCTCAACCGACGCCCGAAGTAGTGGAGACACCAGAACAGGCCGAAGAAAGAGTGGTCGCTCATCTCGATCTGCTCGCGCACGAGCGGCGCCGACCGGCCGCAACCCCAGTGGCGCAAGAAAACAACGGCGGCACGACGACGACCGTGCAGTCAGAGCCAAGCCCAGCGCAAACGAAGTCATCCGTGGTCGAAGAGCCTCGTTACGAACCGCCCCAGCCAACGGTTGTGGCGACCCAGCCGGCCGAACCGGCTGGCTGGCCCGAACTGAAGCTCCGCAGGCTTGTCGCAGCAGGCCTCATCATTGCCATCGCAGTCAGCATCGGCTACGTGATGGGTGGCCGCGTACCTCCGACCTACCGCGCCGAGGCCGAGGTGCTCTACACGAGTGACGAGACCCTCAGCGAAGGCCAAGCCGAGTTGCGCCTAGCGACTCAGGTCGCGTTGGCTCAGAGCACCGCGATCATGCGCCCTGTAGCCGCGGCGGAGGGCTTGAAGGTGGCCCAGCTACGCGACCAGGTCATCGTCGGGGTGGCCGGCGACAGTGAGATCCTGCTGTTCGCTGTGGAGAACGAGGACGAGGTGGCGGCGCTCCGAATCTTGGAGTCGGTGGTCAACGGCTATCTCATCGTCGCCAATGCGCCCAGTCCCACCGATACCACCGAGTACCTGCAGGTGCGGATTGCCGAACTCGAGGCGGAAAGAGACGCACTGGCAACTCGACTGTCGGATACGCCCGAAGCGTCCAGGGCAGAAGTCGAAGCGGAACTCGCATCCGTACAAGCAGTGCTGAGTTCGATGGAAGGCCTTCTAACCGAAACCGAACTCGAGAACATCGGGGCCGATTCCGCGTCGCTACTGAGCCCCTCTCAGCTGCTCCCTGATCCAGTTGGATCGCCGCAGCTGATGAGTGCTGCGGTGGGAGCGCTCGCCGGTATCGCTGTAGCCGGGATGGTCTTGTTCATACTCCGCCAACGAGATCAACAGGAGCATCGATCTCAGTGACCGACAGTCGCTCGAGGTCAGCCCTCGAAGGAGCTGAACCAGTCGCAGTCGAAAGCGGCGCCCAGGTCAAGAACTCGATGGTGGTCGCGAGATGGATGATCGTCAGCCGCGTCACCGGGTTCCTCCGTTTGGCCGCGCTCGCTGCCGTACTAGGTCCAACGTTCTTCGGAAATCTCGTGCAGTCCGCGCTCTTCTTGCCCGTGATCTCATATGAGGTACTCAGCGGTTCCTTGTGTGGGCCCCTGCTCATTCCTCCGCTGGTTCGCCATGTCGATCGAGGCGACGTCAAAGCCCAGGAACGGCTGGCGGGTGGTTTCTTGGGAGTCGTTCTCGCAGCGTTGGGGGCCCTGGTCGCTCTGTTGATGATCGCCGGACCGCTATTGGTACGTGTTCTTACGCTGGGCGTTGCGAGCGACGTGACGCGCTCAGACCTGATCGGAATCGGTTGGCCACTACTCGTGCTGACCCTCCCTCAGGCGGTCTTGTACGCCGTGGCCGAAATCGGCGCTGCCGTCCAGAACGCCCATGGCGTGTTCGGTCGCCCGGCGGCCGCACCGGTGGTAGGGAACCTCGGCGTCGCGATAGTGATCATCGCTTCCGGCTTCATCTTCGGCACTGGCACAACGGCTGCCGATGCGGGCATGGATCTGGTCTTGTTCTTGGGCCTGGGCACCACCATCGCGGTTGCTCTTCAAGCCTGGGTCCAACTCCGTGGTGCGCGGCTCTGCGGCGTTCGGATCCGGCCTCGAGCGGGCTGGGCAGATCCGGAGGTCCGCGAGATCGTTGGACTGGCGAAGATGGCCGTGGCCCAGGGAGCAATCCAAGCCCTGAGGTTCTTCGGAATGTTGGTGGCAGCAGGCACGGTTGCCGGTGGCGTAGTCGCCTTCCAGATCGCGCTGACGTTTGTTTTCTTCGCAGCGGCCCTCGGCGGAGACGCTATGGCAATCTCTGCCCTACCGGGGTTGTCGCGGCTCCACAACGCTGACGACCAGTCGGCGATGTTCACCGAATGGAGGAGGGTGCTGCGCCTCAGCCTCTTCTTGCTCATTCCGATGTGTGCGTTCTTCCTGGTTGCCGCCTGGCCTATCGCTCGAATGGTCGCGGTGGGCGAAATGAACACGGTCGCCGGAATCACGCTCTTGGCAACGTCACTGATCGCTTTGGCCCCGGCGACGATCGGGCATGGCGGATTCCGTCTAGCCACCCAAGCGAGCTACGCACAACGCGACAGCAAGGCTCCGCTCATCTCGATGCTGCTACGAGCCGCAGTCACCATCGTGGCGGTCGTCATCGTGACCGCCTCCCTCGATGGTCGAGCCGCGATCCTCGTCACGGGGATTGGCGTGAGTGTGGCCGATCTCCTCGGCTTCGGCTGCCTGGTCTACCTGTTCGAGCGCACATTCGGCACCCGCCGGCAAACCCGACGAGGGAGCCTCGGGTTGGGACAGGCGCTGCTGGCTGGCGCGGTCGCTGGCGCGGCAACGTACGCGATCGGTGTCGCGCTGTCCGACGCCATCACCGGTCGGATCGGCGAGGTCCTGGTCGTAGGCCTGCTCGCGGTGGTAGCCGCCGGGCTCTATCTGGTGATTCAGCGCCTGCTGCGATCCGAAGCGTTGAGCGACCTCCATTCAGGCCTCGTCGGCTCGAATGAACCCGAAGAGGCGACGATCCCATGATCGCTGACCCCCGCCTCGCTGCGGCCATCGCGTTCATCAGCGTCATCTGCCCGCTGGCCTACATGACCGTACGCGCCCCGGGATCCGCGTCAATGTCCCGCCCACATTGGCTCACAGACGGGTGGGTTGTCGCTATTGGGGTGAGCGCCGCGGCATGCATCGGAGTCACCATCGCTCCCGCACCGCTGATGGTGCTCGGCATCATCCTCGGCGGGGCGTTATTCGCGGCCATCCTGGCCCAACCCGTCGTCGGCGCCTACGCGTTGCTGGCACTCACGCCGCTCATCGTGGGCATCGAGCGGGGTCGACTCTTCCCTCTGCTGCGTCCCAATGAAGTCTTGCTCCTGCTCGTCATCGCGGCGTTGCTCATGCGACGGACATGGTGGTGGCTCGCCGGGGCGAAGTACCCGCGGACCAGCGGCGGCCCGATCACGAAACCGCTCATCGCCGCAGCACTGGCATCGACGATCACGCCTCTCATCTGGCTGGTGGCCCGGGACATGCCACTGTCAGTGGACGACCTGACGCATGCGATGACGTTGCCCAAGTACGCAGCGCTCTTCTTCGTGTTCCGTGCGGTAGTCCGCACAACCGAACAGGTTAGAAACTGCATCATCATCTCGGTGTGTGTCGGAGCACTCGTTGGCCTCATCGGTGCAGCGCAGTCGCTCGGCCTCTTCGGTGTGTCTGCGCTCCTCGAGCCGCTTTACACACCGCCGTTCCAGGACGCGTCCTCGCTGTCGTCCGGACGCGGTTCATCAACGATCGCAAACGCGATATCGGTTGGCGACGTTGTCACCTTCAACCTGCTGATTGTCCTCGCATTCGTCGTGCAGGGACAGATTTCGCGACGCCTTGGAGCTGTCGCCACCGGTGTGTTGCTGGTGGGCGTAGCGGGTACCGGGCAGATTTCGGCGGTAATCCTGCTCCTGGTTGGCCTGATCGCGCTGGGTGCGCTTACGGGAACGCTTCGTCATCTCGCGCGCCGCATGCTTCCGGCCGGCATTGCGGTCGTGATCCTGCTCATCCCGGTCATCGAGCAACGAGTCTCCGGGTTCAGCGAAGACTTCGGAGAGGACGGCGACGGCGTGGCCTTCCTTCCGCCGAGCTGGGAACTCCGATGGACGAACCTGACCGATCACTTTTGGCCTGAGCTCTTCTCAGGGCTCAACTGGCTGCTCGGCGTGCGCCCGTTTCCGCGGTTGGAAGCTCCAGAAGGCATCAAGGACTTCATCTTCATCGAGAGCGGTTACACGTTCCTTTTGTGGACAGGCGGCATCCCCCTCTTCGTCGCCTTCATCTGGTTCCTGCGCACCGCACTCCGGACCACCAAGACCATCGGTCGGTCGCGCATCGACGAGATTGGATGCCTCGCAGCTGGTACCTACGCCAGCCTCGTCGCTGTGGCAGTTCTGATGCTGCTCGATCCACACCACATCATGCGTGGCGCAGCCGACCTGCTCTACCCAATGCTCGCAATGTCGTTGACGGCCGGTGCTGTAGCCCAGGCTCCTCAGCTTCCGACGACGAACCGGCCACCCGACAACCAAGCGATTGGAACACCCGTATGACCGCACTACAGGACGCGGACCAAGAAGTCCTTCCCGAGCCGCGGCTACCAGTCGCACGCTCGAGTCGGCAGCGAGGACTTCCGTTCTTCTGCAAGCGCACACTCGACGTCCTGGTCGCTGCAGGCGTTGGGGTGGCATTGAGCCCCGTCGCGGCCGCGGTCGCTGTTGCGATCAAGGTAGACAGCCCCGGGCCCGTCATCTACCGAGGCACTCGAGTCGGCCAACGCGGTGAGCTGTTCACGATGTTCAAGTTCCGCTCGATGCGAGCAGACGCCGACGATGCGATGCACATCGCCTACGTCGAACGCTTGATGCGCGACAAGGACTCGAGCAACAACGGCGACCAAGCCGACATGTTCAAATTGGAGGACGACCCACGCATCACCCGGGTCGGCAGATGGATTCGGCGACTGAGCATCGATGAACTGCCACAGCTGGTGAATGTGGTTCGGGGCGAGATGAGTCTGGTCGGCCCACGACCCGAGGTGCCGGCCGTGTTGTCGGTCTACCAGCCCCAGCAGTTCCGTCGATTTGCCGTCCTACCTGGGATGACCGGCCTATGGCAGGTCAACGGGAGGGGCAAGCTCTCGCCCGCCGACATGATCCGCCTAGACGTTGACTATGCCGACAATTGGACGCTGGGTACTGACCTGGCGATCCTGCTGCGGACGCCCGCCGTGGTCCTCAAAAAGACAGGAGCCGAGTGATCCACGACACTTACAAGTCCACGTTCGCGAGCCTCGACGAGAGGTTCTTGCGAACAGCCAAAACCTTCGGCGGGCGACCGGCACTCAGCGTCGACGGACACACACTCAGCTATCAAGAGCTGGCCGACGCTGCTCGAGCTGTGTCCGACACACTCGACCGGCATGAGCCCGCTTCAGAAACAACCGCCCTGACCGCAGTTTTCGGATATCGGTCTGCCGACGCCTACATCGGCATACTGGCCGCACTCGTTCGGGGGCATGGGTATGTGCCACTCAACAGGACGTTCCCGCCCGAACGCACTCGCCTCATGCTCCAACGCTCCGGATGCCGCAGTGTTGTTGTCGACAACCAGTCGAGTGCACAGCTCGTCGAAGTACTCGATGGGCTCGACCCGATGCTGGTGCTGGTTCGTGATGCCGAGGTCGATATCGCAACTTTGCGTCAGGCTTGCCCAGGGCACCGGTTCGTCGGTCCCGATGACATCGTCGCCGACACCGAACCTGGCACAGCCACGGCAACCGAATCGGAGTCGGTGGCTTATCTCTTGTTCACCTCCGGCAGCACCGGCCAGCCCAAAGGCGTGGCGGTCTCTCACGGCAATGTCTCGGCATTCCTGGACTGGGCGGTCGATCGCTACGAGGTGACCGAACACGACCGCCTGTCACAGATGTTCGACCTGACCTTCGACCTCTCTGTCTTCGACATGTTCGTCGCCTGGTCTGCCGGTGCCCACCTGTGCTGTCCAACGGAGCGCGAGCTCATCCATCCCGGACGTTTCATCAAGAACTCCGAGTTGACCCTCTGGTTCTCGGTCCCCTCGGTTGCGCTCTTCATGTCGAAGCTCCGAACCCTCAAGCCCGACAGCTACCCATCGCTCCGATGGTCGCTGTTCTGCGGTGAACCGTTGCCGCTCGAACTGGCTCAGCAGTTCGGAGAAGCGTCGCCCAACGCGGTGGTCGAGAATCTATACGGCCCGACGGAGCTGACGATCGCGTGCACTGTTCATCGACTCGACAACACGTCGAGCGAACTGGCCGTTAATGGCCTGGTCCCGATCGGCGAACCGTTCCCCTCGATGAGCGCCGTGGTGTTGGACGAGGAGCTTCGTGAAGTCTCACCCGGCCAGGTGGGTGAGTTGGCGTTGACTGGACCGCAGGTGACTCTCGGGTACTGGCAGGACTCAGAGAAGACTGCCTCGGCGTTCGTCGAGCCGCCCGACCTCGAAGGCGTCTATTACCGAACAGGCGACCGGGTTTCACAGGACGCTACCGATGGACCACTGGTGTATCTCGGGCGGATGGACTCACAAGTCAAGGTGAGCGGCCACCGGGTCGAGCTGGGCGAGATCGAGGCGGTGCTGCGAGAAGAGGGCGGCGTCGGCGCGGCCATAGCTCTCGCCTGGCCGGTCACCAGCGCCGGGGCGTCAGGAATTGTCGGCTTCGTGTCATCGGCAGACGCCGACCTCGCGGAGATGCGTGATCTGGCAGCGGAACGGCTGCCTACGTACATGGTGCCGCGGCGAATCATCAACGTCGATGAGTTCCCGCTGAACAGCAACGGAAAAATCGATCGCCTGGCGCTGCAGGCGATCCTTGAAAAGGAGGGCGACAGCGATGGCTGATGAACTGACTGCACAGGACTTCAAGACCTACATTCTGGAAATGGTCGCTGATTCACTGGAGCTCTGGGGGATCACCGACCCGGACGACGACTTCGACCTGATCGAGTCCGGAGCCGTTGACTCCATGGCATTCCTCGACCTCATCGTTGGGATCGAGACCCACTTCGGACTCCAGGTCGACTTCGAAGAACTCGACCCCGAGAACCTGGGTCAACTCGGTTCTCTGTGCAAGTTCCTAGAGAAGATGGCGGCAACATGAGCGACGACACACTCACCGACGACCTCGCAATCAGCGACCGAGTCGAACAATGGATCCAGGACGATCGACCGGGCGCCGAGACCCGAGGCGACCGCGGCCGGTTCGCCTTTGTTTCCGCACGCAACCACCTGCTCCAACTGGCGGCGCAGAGCTTGCCCGGTGGTCACACGTTGAGGCCCTGGCTACACAAACGCCGCGGAGTGCAGATCGGTGAGGGGTCGTTCATCGGCCTCGAAGCCCTCATCGAGACAGCGATGCCACATCTGGTTCAGATCGGGATAGACGTACACATCGGGCTGAGGTCGGTCATCGTCGCTCACTCACACCGTGAGGCGGACGAGTACCGGGCATCGGGCCGGGTCGAACCAAAGGTGCGGATCGGCGACCACGCATTCATCGGCCCTGGAGCGATAATCCTCGAGAACGTCGTTGTAGGTGAAGGCGCTGTCGTTACTGCGGGCAGTGTGGTGAAGACGTCGATCCCACCTATGACTGTCGTCCAAGGTGTACCTGCTCAGCCCGTCGCCAAATGTGGCGTGGCCCTCGGCTGTACAACACCCACCAAGGAGTTCACAGCCAGCCTGCGCCCGCTCGGTGGTGCCCGTGGCAAGTAGCGATCCGACTGTCTGGGTCGACCCGAGAATCCACGGCTCCAGCCCCACCCTGTGGTCTGCGCTGGAGCGCGTCTTCCCAGTCCGCCTCACCACCGAAACCGATGCCAGCGCGCCCATCGGCAAGGTCGTCGTGGACGGCTACGAGACAGCCGACCAGATTCCCACGTTGTCGGTGCCGCTCCGGGAGCACTGCGTCTCAACCGGGGCTGTCGACGTTCGTACGACAGCCGACGTGCCGGACACGACCTTGGCTGAGCTGGACCTCACCGACTGCGGACCGTTCCAAGACGGTTTCGCTCCACGTGACGAGGAAACCGTTCTGGCGAGGATCGATTCGGGACCTGTCTGGGTGATGGCGACATGTGGTGAGGCTCGGACCTTTCGTTCGGCTCGCCCGATCGCGGAACTCGGCTCGAGTGACGCCCTGGTGTCACATCTGACACTCGGCGACTTTCTTGGCCTGGTGCCAATTGTTCAGGCTCTCAGGAGCTGGCTCGGAGCCGGCGGGTGGTCCGAGCCCCCACTGCGGGCCACGTTCTTGTTCGATGACATAAACCTGCACGGTCGCCGATACGGCTACATCCCGTTCGAGGAGCTGGTCGTGGATGCCAAAGACCACGGCTACCACACAGTGATGGCCACCATCCCCCTCGACGCTTGGTATGCCCACCCAACGGCACGCGAGCTGTTTGC
>JBPCTU010000387.1:0-3024 GCA_051011515.1 Acidimicrobiales bacterium | reverse complement strand
GTCGAGGGCCTTGTCGTAGCTCTGGTAGCCGTCGAGGTCGAGGTCGGTGAGCTGCTGGAAGACGGTCTGATCGGCAGCGTCGATCACCAGCGCGGCGAGGATGGCCGGCAGCGGGAAACGCGGGATCAGCAGCGGGACGAGGAGGCGGGCCCCGACGACGATGGCGAAGACGAGGCCGTCGGTGAACTCCATCGGTGAAGCATCGCCGGTCGACGACGCGGGCGTCGGGATGGTTGACGGTGATTCGGCCGCGCGCTGCGTCGGTCGCTCTACCCTGGAGGCTCATCGGGGCTGTAGCTCAGTTGGCTAGAGCACCTGCTTTGCAAGCAGGAAGTCACGGGTTCGAGTCCCGTCAGCTCCACGGGAACCCGACCGAAGGTCGGGTTCCTTGGAGTTTCGCCACAGCGAAACTCCCCCCTCCGGTTCGCTCCGCTCACGGCAACTCTTCGAGTTGCTTGGAGTTCGCCTTCGGCGAACATCCCACGCCGGTTTCGGCCTTCGGCCGAAGCCCTAACGGAGTTTCGCCTGCGGCGAAACATCCCCGCCTGCACCCATGTCGGGGTGCGAGAGCTGTCCTACAAGGCCCACGGGAACCCTTCGGGTTCCTTGGAGTTTCGGCTTCGCCGAAACGTCCATGCCTTCACCCACACCGGGGTTTGAAAGCTGTCCTACAAGGACCACTCGTCGTTGTCGAAACGACAACACTCGGATGAAGCACCGCTGCGGTTACTGGAATCCTTCCGAGCGCAGGAGCGAGAAGAACTCCCGTCGTGTGGTCGGCCCGTAACGACGGTTGCTGGGACTGGCGAGTTCTTGCTCTTCGTAGATCTCTCTGGTTTCGCCGATCAGATCACCGGGCACCACACAGCGGGCCTCCTCGGGGTCAACGCCATAGAGCTTGGCGGCGTTGAGGCCGAGGATCTTCGCCTTGATCTCATTGGTGACCTCGGGATAGCCGAACTCCTCCATGAGCCGCTCGGGCATCTGGAACAGCTTCATCGCGTTGATCTGCCATTGGGGCGAGCCGTTCCAGATGGCATCTGTGCCCCACAGGATGTGATCCTCGCCGAAGTTCAGCAGCAGCTGTCCGAGGAAGTGCGCAGTGGCGTCTCCGCCCTGGATGACGCGAATCGCCCAGGCGCCGCCGAGCTCGGTGTAGATGTTGGTCGCCTCGGCCATCTCCTCGCGTTTCATCCGCATCAGGTCATCGAAGTAGTGCTGATACGGGGGCAGATCGACCGCCGAGTGGAAGCACACGAAGTTGATCTCGGGCCAGTCGGCCACTGCCTTCGGGAAGTCGCGCGGACTGCAGTGTTCCGCATCGAAGATGCCCTGCTCGAAGCCCTTGTGCGCGTTGACCACATTGATACCGAGGCGTTGGGCCTCCTCGTACATCGGGTAGGCCACGTCTTCGTCGTCGAGCCACCACGCCTCGTACGGATAGAACGAATCCGGACCGCCGGCGCCGGTGTAACACTTCAACGCTCGGATACCCAGATCCTCTTTGAGGTGCTCCATGTCTCGCACGAGCGTGCCGAGATCTCCGGTATCGGCAGTGTCGGGCAAGTTCGGCGTGAGCATCCCTTGGAGAATGCACCGCTCCGACGACCCGAGCTCGTTGACCATGGCGCACGTGGCCGCCATCCCGTCGTTGGTGATGGTCTGCGTGGCCGATGACCCCGCAGGGATGCCACTCATCATCGCGACCGTGGTCTCGCTGTCGAGGAAGATCTCTTTCAGGTAGTTGGCCCGACCGAGCTTCTCCATGGGCGAGCCCGGCTCGCAGGGTCCGTTCGGGTCAAGCGCTTCGGGCGGACAACCCGTGAAACGGCCATAGACCGTATTGAGCAGCACCGGGTCGGCGGGTCCCTCGAAGTCGACATGGTGGGTCTGCGAATCGAGGATGAAATAGTCGCCGGCGAAGAGCTCACACGCCGCCTCTTCGTCGACCGTGGCCTCGTCGGGCACGGTGAATGCTTCAGTGGTCGTCGACGCCGTGCTGCTGGTAGAAGAGGACGTTGATGTGCCCGCCCCGCGGCCGTCACCGGAGCTGCACCCGTAGACGAGGTTGAGTGCGGTGAAGGCCACCGCCATGCCAGCCTTCGACTGAAGGAACCGACGTCTCGTGATGCCGAGTTGAGCGGCACGATCGTCGGCCATCTCTGCAATGAGGAACTCCACCTGGCGCTGGCGCCGACTCTGCGGGAGCGGAATGAACTCGCCATTGGAAACGAACTGCGTGGGGATCGGCGTTGCACCGAACTCGTCGTCGCTGGTGTCGTCGGGGCCGGCCATGTCGTTCTCCTGCTCTCTTCCGCTGTCGCTTCTACGCGTAGGTCTCGAGGTGCTCCAAGAGGAGGGCGTTCAGCTCGTCGGGTACCTCCTCGGGGATCCAGTGACTGACACCCTCCAGAGCCTCGACTCGGTACGGCCCTTCGACATAATCACCTGACAGCTCTGCGCCGATCCGGCCCAACGTGACGTCTCCGGTGCTCCACACGGACATCGTCGGAGTGGTCAACGGCGCGATCTCCACTCCCCGCGACCCGGACCGCAGCCAGTTGAGGGCTCCCGTCATGGCGCCGGGCTCGTTGAAGTGATCGACGTAGTTCTGGACCTCTTCTTCGGTGAACCACGGGCCAGAGAGGATCTGGCGAAGGAAAGCAGCGTCGTTGGCCAGGAACATCTCCTCCGCGCCCTCGGCAGCGAAGACCTCGATGTAGGAAGGCCGTCCGTCCTGAGGGCGGTCGTCCTCGGCGGCTCGCTCCGCCAGCGCAGCCCCGACCGCCTGAGGATGAGCGCCCGACACCGGCACGATCGAGAGCACCCGATCCGGGTGGCTCATGGCGAGGCTCCAGGTCGTCGCGGCTCCCCAGTCGTGGCCGACCACGCGGAACTGGTCAACGCCGAGTGCATCAGCCATGCCGATGACGTCAGCGGTGAGCAGGTCCATGGTGTAGAGCTCTGGCTCCAGTGGACGTGCACCAGGTGAATACCCACGCAGATTCGGCGCGACCACCCGAT
>JBPCTU010000386.1:0-4265 GCA_051011515.1 Acidimicrobiales bacterium | reverse complement strand
CCTCCGTGATCTTCATCCGCGGGCACTGCTCCGAGGTGCCGGGGTCGGTACCGAGTCGAGCACTTCGGCAGTGACCGTTAGACCGGACTCGTCCGTCAGCCACAATTCGGGTTTGATGCTGATGCGGTGCGCCATCACCGACGGCGCTACCGCCTTCACATCGTCCGGCGTCACGTAGTCGCGGCCGGCGATGACTGCGAGCGCGCGAGCGCACAACAGCAACGCCAGCGCTCCTCGCGGCGAGGCGCCGAGGTACACCTTTGGGTGCGTCCGGGTAGCCGTAACGAGGTCGACACAGTACCGGCCGACGTCGTCATCGACGGTCACGGTCTCGACCGCCGCTTGCATGGCATGCAAGGTCGAGGCGTCGACGACGGTCTGGAGTTCGGCCGTGTCGGATCGTCGTTCGACGCGCAGCTGCAGGATCTCCCACTCCTCGTCCCGCGTTGGGTAACCGAACGAGATTCTCAACATGAACCGGTCGAGCTGGGCCTCGGGGAGCGGATAGGTGCCCTCGTACTCGACCGGGTTGGCGGTGGCCAGCACGTGGAAGGGTGGATCCAACGGGAACGTCTCGCCCTCGACGCTGACCTGCCGCTCCTCCATCGCCTCGAGGAGCGCCGCTTGGGTGCGCGGTGGGGCCCGGTTGACCTCATCGGCCAGGAGCAGGCCGGTGAACAACGGCCCCGGACGAAAAACGAACTCGGTGGAGCGCTGGTCGTAGAGGAACGACCCGGTGAGGTCGGCCGGGAGCAGGTCGGGAGTGAACTGGGCGCGGGTGAATTGCAGGCCGAGCGTCTGGGCGAACGAACGCGCTGCCAGGGTCTTGCCGAGACCGGGCAGGTCCTCGAGCAGGACGTGCCCGCCGGCGAGGATGCCCGACAGTACGAGCGCGAGCTCGTGGCGCTTGCCGATGACAGCCCGACTCACCTCGTCGAGCACGTCACTAGCGAGGCGCGAGGTAGTCGGGATATCGATCGGCGGATTCACAGTGCCTCGATCTCGTCGATGATGGTGGCGACCTCACGGGTGCTCCCGATCCGGTGAGATGAGCTCGCAACCAGGTTGCGGAGTGCTGGCGTGAGCACGTCATCGGCAATGGCCGGTGCGGCTTGCCGATCGATTCCTTTGTGCGTGGTCAGCCTGTCGTCGACCAGCGCAACCAGGCGGGGCCGCAGCCCGTCCGGGTGTGATCGGACGGCCCCATGGACATCCTTCAGCGGTCTCGGGATGCTCTCAGTCTGAACATCTCCAGCGGGCTTCGATTGGGCCGGTGGGGGCCACGCAAGCGTCTGCGCGGTGGTGCCGAGATCGAAGACCACGATTCCGATAGCCGCCACGACGGCCACGATGCCTGCCAGCGCGATCACCGACGGCTCCGCGTCGCTCAGCCAGAGTGCGATCGACAGCGCCAGCCATGAGATCACCGACGCAATGAGCCGGCGCCGAGTCATGCCACGGCCTGGTCGCAATGATCGAGCGCGGCGAGAGCACGGTCGAGGGCCTGCGCTGCGCGAGCGCGGTGATCGGGACCGAGGTCGTGAATCGAGAACCGGGCCTCCCGGTACAGCGCCGCCAACTCCCTGATCGGCTCCGCATCGACCGACGATGTACCGATGACCCGCTCGACGTACTCGCTAGACGTCTCGGCGACATGCCGCGGCAGGCCAGCAGCGGCGACATCCCCTTCGAGCTGCACCCAGCACGCCACGATTGCGTTCCGAACCGGTCCCTCTGACAGAGACACCCGGGCTGCATCGGCGTCGACATGTACCTGGGGATCGACGGCGTCCGGGAGTGGCTCGGCGAACGCCTCGCGGCGGCCTCCCGGTAGCGCCAGGCGCCAGGCGCGAAACGAGGTCTTCAGCTGGGAAGACGCATATGCACCAAGGAGGAGGATCAGCGCGAAGGCCGCGATAGCGACGATCTCGAGCAGTGTGCCGATCCCGCCTGGCAGCGAGCGCTCCGTCGGCTCGGCGGCGGGTGGGGTCGTCGGGGTCACGCTGTCGACGACAGCCGGTCGCTCAGCGTCGGATGGTTCGGGATTGGTCCACACCCGGACCGAGTCGGACGAGGCTGCTACTGCGAGCGCGATCATCACCATTGCCGCGAGTAGCCCGATCTGCAAGGTCTGCACGGTTCTCGCCCGACGCTCGTGGGACGACGTCATCCGCTCGACCTTAGGCCGCACGGACAGTGGCAGCCCGCTGCGGGCAAATCATGGCCGAAGCGCCGATCGCAGCTGCTCTGTGGGGAGCCAACAGCCGCGTGGCATCGTTGAGTCCTGAACCGCCAGGTTCAGGACTCTTGGTTGTTGGACAACGCCGCCATGGAATCGACCTGGGCCCCGCTCAAACGCGAGATCCAACACATGCACGGCGACTTGGAGACCATGACCCGCACCCAGCTCCGAGCCATCCTCTTCGCCTACATCGAGAAGCTTCTAGAACCGCCGACGACACCAAGCCCGACTCGAAGCCTCCGAACCCCCACCGCCTCCCAGGCGGCATGATCAACTGACAACCCGTGTCCACGAAAGCGGGTCTATTCCAGAATAGAACTGGCCGCCAATCGTCGCTCAGGCGAACGTGGTGTCGCGAGACAGGACGTTCAGCCCTCTTCTTCGATCCTTCCGCTTACCGTTGCAAATAGTCATGCCGGCTCGCTCGAGCGCCTCCACCTTCGCGTCGAGTTCAACCCGCTGACCTGCGAAAACGCGTATCGCAACGCTGGCGCAACGGTCTCCCCACAGGTTGGGGTGCTATGAACGAGGTCAGCATGAACGGGGTTGGATCGGTGAATCTCGACTATCGGGTCCTCGGCCAGATCGAGGTGTGGGCCGATGGTGGCCGACTACAGACCGGGGGTGCGCGCCACCAGCGGCTGCTCGGTGCGTTGGTGTTGGCAAACGGGCGCCCCGTGAGCGCAGAGCGACTGGTTGACATCGTCTGGGTGGGCGAACCGCCCAAACAGGCACGGAACACGCTCAGGACCTACGTTGCCAGGGTTCGGCGCGTACTCGAAGTCGATGGCTCGGCACCGCTCATAACCGACGCGAACGGCTGGCGCCTCGAACGAGCAGACGATGCCCTCGACAGCTCGCGATTCGAGTCTCTCCTGGCGACAGGGCGGTCGCTGGCAGCCGATCCGATAGCGGGCCTTGCCGCGATCGAGGAGGCGTTGGCGCTGTGGGGTGACAACGCGTTCATCGACTTCGAAGATGAGGACTGGTGCGCGGGCGAAGCAGCTCGTTTGAACGAGCTCCGCCTTGTCGCCGAGGAAGAGCGGTTCGAGGCAATGCTCGGTTGCGGACTGTACGACGACGTGATCGGTGAGCTCGAGCGGTTCAACGAAATCCACCCGCTCCGAGATCGTCCACGGGGCCAGCAAATGCTTGCGCTCTACCAGGCCGGACGTCAGGTCGACGCGCTCCGCCAGTACCAAGAGTACCGGCAGTACCTCGACGACGAAGTTGGGGTCGATCCATCGAACGAGCTACGAGCGCTCGAGCAGCGAATCATCAACCGTGACCCTTCTCTGCAACAACGCGCGCCTGCGCGTCGCCAGCTGCGCGGCTACCAGCTCGGCCCCCAGATCGGCGAGGGTGCCTTCGGTCGTATCTACCGCGCGAGTCAACCGACGCTCGGCCGTGAGGTCGCCATCAAGGTGGTTCGTCCCGATCTCGCCGACTCCCCGGCTTTCATTCAGCGATTTGATGCCGAGGCGCAGTTCATCGCCCGGCTCGAACACCCGCATATCGTGCCGCTGTTCGACTACTGGCGTGAGCCGGGCGGGGCCTACCTGGTCATGCGGTACCTCCGAGGAGGCAACGCGCAGCAGCTCTTGGAATCAAACGGCCCGCTCCCGCTGAGCTGGGTGGCCCGAATCGTCGACGAAATCGGCGGAGCGTTGGCCACTGCCCACGATCAAGGAGTGGTCCACCGTGATGTGAAGCCAGCCAACATCTTGTTCGACGACGACAGGGCTTCGTACCTCGGAGACTTCGGAATCGCCATGGGCATAGGTGCGTCCCCCAGTTTTGAACCGGACATGGTCCCCAACGCTGTGTACCTCAGCCCGGAACAGGCGACGCAAGGAGTCGCGGCCACTAGCGCGGACACGTATGCCTTCGGAGCGGTGCTCTTCGAGGCGTTGGCGGGGGAGCCGGCCTTCCGAACCGATACGTCGATCTCCGACCTGATCGACAGCAAACGTGTGGGCGTGTTGCCGAAGCTCACGCAGTTTCGTTCGGATCTGCCGGAGGC
>JBPCTU010000385.1:0-6839 GCA_051011515.1 Acidimicrobiales bacterium | reverse complement strand
ACCTGGTCTCCGCCGATCCAGACGTCGCGTACCGAGCGGCCGTCACTGCCCCACACCAGCTGCTGGATCACATCGGCGGCGAGTGGTGGCCAGGACAATCCCGTGCGGTCGTGGACTACCAGATCGGCTTGTTTGCCGACTTCGAGCGAGCCGACCCGGTCGGCCATCCCGATTACCTCAGCGCCGCGGATGGTCAAGAGTTCGAATGCGTCGTGCGCACCGAATGAGGTGGGGTCCATTGGCACGTCCTTGGCGAGGCCCGCGAACACGGCCGCGGTCCGGAGCGCGTCGACCGCGTCGCCGGCGTTCTCGGCATCGCACCCCAGAGCTACCCGACCACCCTGTTGCCAAAGGTCGAGGTGCCGGAACTGGTGAGAGGTGCCTTGGCCCAAACGCAGGTAGGCCCATGGGCATGCGGCTACCCCTGTCTCGGTCTGGACCAGCAACTCCACTTCACGATCGTCGAGGTGTACCCCATGAGCGATGAGAAGTTCGGGCCCCAGAACGCCGAGCTCGGCCAGGTGTTCCACCGGTCGACGGCCCGTGCGATGCAGGTACTGCTCGGGATCACTGGTGCTCGGAGAAAGGTGGAAGGTGAGGCCCGTGCCGTGTTCTCGTGCCAGGGTCGAAGCAGCGACGACCAGCTCGTCGGACATGAGGTTGTGGCCTACCAAGGTGACCCAGGGCGTCACCAACGGGCCGTGGTCGCCGTCAAGAACGTCGCGCTGCCAGCCGATTACCTCGTCGACCGAACCGGTGAAGGGTCCCTCGTCGATGTCCCAGCCCCACGTGCCGAGGGTGATCCGGGCTCCTATGTTGCGGGCGGCAGAGGCCACGCGATCGGGATGGGCGACGGTGCCCGCTTCCACTGTGGTGGTGATGCCGTTGCCGATCGATTCGGCCAGCGTCAACGTCGCAGCGAGTTCGTCGTCTTCTGGCCGATGTTCGGCATGGATTGGAACTGCCCACTCGAAGATTGCTGCCCCTGGTGGCAGGTTGTCGGGTATCTGTGACTGAATCAGCCGGTCGCCTGTGAGGTGTTGGTGGGTGTTGATATATCCCGGGACCACGAGGTCGGTCTCAGACCCGGTGACGGCGGCGGAAGGAAACTCGGCCTGCAGGTCTTCCAGTCCGCCGACCGCGACGATGTCGCTACCGGAGATGGCGACTGCACCTGATCCGATGATGTCGCGGTCTGCGTTCATCGTGACCACGGTGCCTCGGATCAACAGCACATCGTGCATCGTCCGAACCTATCTGACGGTGTAGTTGGCGTTCAGTGTCATGAAGGGTCGGGTTCTGGATCGCCGCTGTGGGTCAGCGGTTCTCGCCGCCGGCGACCTCGACCGAAGGTTCGAGCTTGTGCGCCATACGTTGCCGTTTGGTCTCGAGGTAGCGCAGGTTTTCGGTGGTCGTAACCCCGGGTAGCGGGACCTGTTCGGTCACGTCGATGCCGTGACAGGTGAGCCCTTCGGACTTGGCCGGATTGTTGGAGAGAAGGCGGACCGACGTGAAACCGAGATCGTGGAGGATGGCGGCAGCCACGTCGTAGTCGCGGGCGTCGGCTGGGAAACCGAGAGCGTGGTTGGCGTCTACCGTGTCGAGGCCGGAGTCCTGAAGTTCGTAAGCCTGCAGCTTCTGACCGAGTCCGATACCTCGGCCTTCGTGGCCGCGGATGTAGGCGATGATGCCGCCAGGCTCGCCACCAATTGCCTCGAGCGCCCGATCGAGCTGGCTGCCGCAGTCGCAGCGCAGCGATCCGAGCACGTCTCCGGTGAGGCATTCGGAATGAACCCTCACCAGTGGAGGCCCATCTGGCGTGGTGTCATCTGATTGGTCGCCGGAAACGTAGGCGATGTGTTCGAGGCCTTCGGTGTCCCGGTAGCCGTACGCTCGAAAGACGCCATGACGCGTAGGGATCCAGGCCTGGCCGGTACGTTCGACGACCACTGATTGATCTATGGCCACAGTGGCCTCCGAGGCAGGTTCGAGTCGATGTCTCGGATCCCGTTCGGCTTTGACTCATGAGTCATGAGGGGCAAGAACACTGTGGCTTCCAGGGGTCGGTAGCGAAATGAAACCATGTGGCGCCAAGGCTACCGTGCGCGGTTCTCGTCGGCGAGCCAAACCGGCTCGTGCTCCGTCAGCACGCCTAGGAGGTGAGCTGGATCCGGCAGATCCCCGATTCGTTTAGCAGAGTGTCAGGACTACGCTGTGCTGCACCCCAACAGAAGTGTTGGCAGCTGACCCGTTCCGGGAAGACTCACCACACGCCAGGGGTTATTGCCTCATGCTCGCTTCGATACCCAGCCCAAGTTCCGGATCCATAGAGATCGGCCCCCTCACGTTCCGGGCGTACGGAGTGATGATCGCACTTGGTGTTCTGGCCGCGGTGTGGTTGGCGGGGAAGCGGTTCGCTCAAAGGGGCTGGAGTTCAGATCATGCGACTGGTCTGGCGATGTGGGCAGTGCCAGCGGGCATCATCGGAGCTCGCATCTACCACGTCATCACCGACTGGCGGACCTTCGAGGGTCGCTGGGGAGAGGCGTTCAAGATTTGGGAGGGTGGCCTCGGAATTCTTGGCGGGGTGATTGCCGGCTCGATTGCGGGCATCTACTACTTCCGCAAACACAACGTGCCGCTGGGGGTCGGGTTTGACATCGTCGCCCCGTCGTTGCCGCTTGCCCAGGCCATTGGTCGCTGGGGAAACTGGTTCAACCAAGAGCTCTATGGCCGGCCTACCGATCTTCCCTGGGGTCTCGAAATCGATGTCGACGAGCGGCCCGCCGAGTACATCAACGACGAGACATTTCACCCGACGTTCCTCTACGAGTCGATCTGGAACCTCGTGCTCGTCGGAATCCTGCTCAAGGTCGACAGCACCCGCCGCCTTCGCCCCTGGGGGCTGTTCTTTCTCTACCTTGCCGGGTACTCGGTCGGTCGGCTGTGGATCGAAGCGATCCGGATCGACCCGGCCAGCGAGATCGCTGGCCTGCGCGTGAACCTGTGGGTGTTCGGAGTGCTGCTGATCGGCAGCGTTATCGCGGTGATACGCAGCGTTCGTTCGCCGTCCGAGATGGAGTCTCTGGTCCCCCTCGAGGTGGAGGCCCGCGGAGGTGTGGCGGCCGGCCGCGACCTCGATGACGAGCCGAGAATTGCCGAAGCTGACGCTGAAGATGATTCCGAAGGTGACGATCCAGCCGAACCTGATGACCCCGATAGCGACGCGGCCGACAGCGATTCGGCTGACGGTGCTGACGACGACGACTTGGTCGTCGACAGTGCAAGTGAGTCCGACTAGACGATTTGTGGGTCGCGGCGCGAAACCGTGGGCCCGCGGGTGAGTAGCGCCCATGTCGGACGATCGGAGCGAATACACCGAGTTCGAGAAGGCAGTCGCGGGGGTTCTCGACGGGCTGGACTCCGGTGAAGTGGTCACATACGGCGAAGTTGCCGCCGAGGCTGGTTATCCCGGTGCCGCCCGGGCCGTCGGCTCGTTCCTGCGCGCCAAGTCCGGGTTTCCTTGGTGGCGGGTCATCGCGGCGAACGGCCGGCTGGTGCCGGGGCTCGAAGCCGATCACAAACGCCGTTTGCGTGCTGAAGGCGTCGACATAAAGGACGGCCGAGTGCGGATGCGCTGACCGCAGTTGGGGGGCGGTCGCGTACAAGGGGGTTCCACGCAGTATCATTTGCGCTGGCGCATCGCCCGGTGCCTCCCCGCAATCTTCTTCGCACCGTTGGCCCCCCGCCGGCGCCCTCTACCCCCCTGGAACATTGTCAGA
This sequence comes from Acidimicrobiales bacterium, assembly GCA_051011515.1. Classification (GTDB taxonomy): domain Bacteria; phylum Actinomycetota; class Acidimicrobiia; order Acidimicrobiales; family UBA8592; genus JBPCTU01. The sequence continues at coordinate 3,057 of JBPCTU010000385.1, read as the reverse complement.
ACCTCCTTCAACCTGGACCCAACTAGGCGTCGACGACGACCTGGTCGAGTCACTCGTAAGCCGGGGCATCGCTGCCCCTTTCCCAGTTCAAGAACTCACCATCCCTGACGCCATGGCTGGTCGCGATGTTTGCGGCAAAGCCAAGACCGGATCGGGCAAGACCTTCGCCTTCGGAATCCCCACGATTCAGCGGTTGCCGGAGTCTCCTGACTCACACACACCACTCGCTTTGGCTCTCGTGCCCACGCGCGAACTCTGTGTACAGGTGTGCGATGAGTTGACACCTCTGGCCGAGGCTCGGGGTCAGCGGATCCTGTCGGTCTACGGCGGGGCCAACATGGACAAGCAGATCGAAGCGCTCAAGGCAGGCATCGACATCGTCGTCGCCACGCCGGGCCGCATGATCGACTTGCTCGACCGGGGTGCGGCTTCGGTGGCCGATCTGGAGATCGTCGTAATCGACGAGGCCGACCGCATGGCCGACATGGGGTTCCTTCCTCAGGTCGAATGGATACTCCGCAAGGTCGAGGGGTCGCACCAAACACTTCTGTTCAGCGCGACGCTCGACGGGGTCGTCAACTCACTGATCCAGCGTTACCAAACCGACCCGGTCATGCACGAGGTCGAGTCGACCGAGATCACGGTCGAGGAGATGGTGCATCGGTTTGTACACGTCCATCAAATGGACAAGGTCAAGGTTGCCGCAGCCATTTCAGAGCCGGCCGAGAAGGTCCTGATGTTCTGCAACACCAAGGCCGGTTGCGACCGGCTGGTTCGCAAGCTTGGGGGCGAGGGTGTGCGAGCTCAAGCCATCCACGGCGACCTCCGCCAGAACATGCGTGAGCGGGCGCTCGAGCGATTCGCAGATGGTCGCCTGCCGGTCCTGGTTGCCACCGATGTCGCAGCGCGGGGCATTCATGTCGACGATGTCTCCGTCGTCCTCCATTACGATCCACCGCCCGAACACAAGACATACCTCCACCGTTCTGGCCGTACTGCGCGTGCAGGCACCGAGGGATTGGTGGTGACATTGGCGTTGTGGAACGAGGAGCTCGAGGTGAAACGAATCCAGAAACGGATCGGCCTGGACCTCCCGATCGTCGAGATGTTCTCGAACGACCCTCGCCTGGGCGACCTGGCTGGCTGGGATCCAACGGCGATCTGAGCCCGAGCACGCCCGACTCCACGGGGGACCACCGTTGAGGTCGGGCGGCTCTGACGCTTTGAACCAGTGGGTTGACGCCGCTACAGCAGCCGGCGCGACGCCTTTGCACCTGGCTGGCGCTGTGGGTGCGCGGGTGGGCATTGAATTGGGGCTAGATCTCGCTTCGGCGCCGCAGATGTTCGATTCGGGGATCGAGCTGAGTCTTCCTGACGCCATGGAACTCTCGGTCTGGGATCTCGGCCGGGTGTATGAACGTTCGTTGGACGCTCAGCGGCGCCACGCCGAGGGCATTCACTACACGCCACCCGATCTGGCGGCTCGGCTGGCTGCGCTGGCGGTCGGGTCCGATGTTGGTGCTCGGGTCTGTGACCCGGCGGTTGGAACCGGTGCCTTCTTGTTGGGCGCCGCGATGCACCTGGAATCGCTCGGGCTCGAACGGCAACTGATCGTCGAAGAGCGTTTGTGGGGCATAGATCTGGACGTTGACGCGATCGCGGTCGCGAGCGCGTCGCTGTCGTTGTGGGCAGCTGAGCGTGGCCACTGGGCGGTTCCCTCAGGCCATTTGGTGCCGGGTGACACCCTCGAGATGGGGAGAGGCGCGTTCGGCGATCGCGTGGACGGTTTCGACGTGGTGGTCGGCAACCCACCGTTCCAGAGTCAGCTGCTGACCAACACGGCGAGATCCCCCGAGCAAACACAGAGGTTGCGCGAACGTTGGAGCGTCGATGTCGAGCCCTATGCCGACACCGCGGCGTTCTTTCTTCTTGCGGGCATGGAACTGGTCAAACCCGGCGGGACGATGGCACTGATCCAGCCAAGGTCGCTTTTGGCATCGAGTTCCGTTGAGCCGATCAGGGAAGCGCTTGCCGAACAGGGTGTCTTGGGTGGTTTGTGGATCGGCGATCGTGATGTCTTCGATGCAGACGTAGAGGTTTGTGCACCGTTCGCCGTTCGGGACGACTCTCAGCGTGAGGTCGCCCGCCGAGCTCGGCCTGGTGATTCACAACACCAGGGCGACCGTGGCTCACAACTTGTTGGGCACGGGATCGAGAGGTGGGAGGGCTGGGAGGTGTCTCCACGGCCTCCGACCACGATGGCACCGGTGGCCTCGAGTTGGGCCCCCTTGGTCTCGGACCTCACCGGTGTTCCGGCAGTCCGGTTGGGCGCGCTTGGTCGACTGGCCGATGTCGCGACTGCCACAGCAGGGTTCAGAGACGAGTTCTACGCACTGGCCGAGGCCGCCAACGATGACCCCATTGGCGTCGGGCACCCATTGATCACCGTTGGGATGATCGACCCGCTACGGAATCGGTGGGGCGTACGGTCGTTCCGGTTGGCCGGGCGGGACGTCGAGTGTCCGCGGGTGTCGCTCGACGATCTGGACGGCAACACGCGTGTCGGGCGGTGGGTCGAGGACCGGCTGGTCCCGAAGCTCTTGGTCGCCACCCAGACCAAGGTCATCGAGGTTGTGGTGGACGAAGCCGGTGACCTGGTGCCTTGCACGCCTGTGGTGGCTGTCGCCGCCCCGGTTGATCGGCTCTGGCACATAGCGGCTGCGCTGAGTGCTCCGGCGTGCACGGCGGTTGCGCTGGCACGGGTTTCGGGAAATGCGCTGTCATCTGACACGATCAAAATGTCGGCGCGCCAGGTGTTGGACTTACCGCTCCCGCGCGAGTGTCGTGCGTGGGACCGTGGCGCCGAGCTGGCTGCAGAGGCGGCCAATGCTGAGGACGCGGCGACTTGGTCGGAAACGGTGAGGGCGCTGGGGGCTGAGATGCAGGCGGCCTACGGCATCAACGACAAAACAATTCTCGAGTGGTGGCAGGCCCGACTGCCTGGCTGGCGTTGAGCGCCAGCGAGACGGTTCTGGCAGAGGGAAGAGAGAAAAGGGG
>JBPCTU010000384.1:0-10121 GCA_051011515.1 Acidimicrobiales bacterium | reverse complement strand
GAGTCACACCTGGCTGTACTGCGACGCCAAGGCGAGTTGGAAGGCCGGTTTCCGCGCCGACCGGGGACCTCACGCAAACGTCCCCTTTTCTAGGGCGTTGCTGTTCTAGGGCGTTGCTGTTCTAGGGCGTTGCTGTTCTAGGGCGTTGCTGTTCTAGGGCGTTGCTTATCTAGCGGTATTGCTTTCGGGGCGCAGGCATGTTTCACGTGAAACGCCTCAGTACCCGAGCTGCGTGGGGTCCTGTTTCCTCACGGGTGGAGTCCTGTTTCCTCACGGGTGCGACTATCTCTCCTAACGGGTGCGACGCTGTCTCGATTTGGCTGTTTCACGTGAAACACGGCTGGCGAATGGGATCGGGGCCGCGAGTGCGGTTGCCGTGGTGGCTGGTTCCCCAAAGCAAGCCGACAAGACCTTCGACAACGCGTTCGGGTGAGGTTCGAGCTGGTACGCTGCGGACCGGGTTGTACTGCCGAGGAGAGGAGCAGCTTTTGTGACCTCGGAGAACGAGCCGCTTGGCGACGAACAACACGGCGAGAATGGCCGTGAGCAAGGCCGTGAGCAAGGCCGTGAGCAAGGCCGTGAGCAACAGAGTGTCTCGAATGAGGCCGCGGTCCCGAGCGGTGCGACGACACCTAGTGAAAGGCCTCTTCCGGGTGCGGACCGCATACCGGAGACCCACGCTGGAACTCCCGTTGGCGAGGGATCCGGGGACGCTGTTTCGACCAGCGGGGACGCTGTTTCGACCAGCGGGGACGCTGTTGGATCAGGTGGTGGATCAGCCGAAGACAAAGGAAGCGGCCGTCGCCTTCACCCTGCAGCTGCGAATGAGTTGCCCAGGGTTTTGGCCGTGGCGAACCAAAAGGGCGGCGTCGGTAAAACAACGACGACCATCAACGTGGCCGCGTGTCTGGCCGAACGAGGATTCAGGGTCCTCGTAGTCGACCTGGATCCTCAGGCGAACGCAACAACGGGCCTTGGTGTTGATCCCCGATCGCTCAAGGCATCGATGTACGACGTAATTCTTCGTGACCTTCCCCTGAAAGAATGTGCGGTCGCGACCGAACTCGATGGCCTGTTCGTTGCGCCGTCGAGCCTGGATCTGGCCGGAGCCGAGATCGAATTGGTGCCAGCGTTCAACCGCGAACGGAAACTGGCTCTTGCGCTCGATCCGATGTTGGCAGATCTCGACTATGTCCTCATCGACTGCCCGCCCTCGTTGGGGCTGCTCACCGTCAACGCCCTCACGGCCGCGAGCGAAGTCCTGGTGCCTATCCAGTGTGAGTACTACGCCCTTGAAGGGTTGGGCCAGTTGCTGCGTAATGTCGAGCTCGTGCAACAGAACCTCAATCCCGATCTGGACGTCTCCACCATCGCATTGGTGATGTTCGACGCCAGGACGAAGCTGGCGTCCCAAGTGGTTGACGAGGTCCGGGCGCACTTCGGCGAGAAGGTTTGCCGCCAGGTGATTCCTCGGTCTGTTCGGCTGTCCGAAGCTCCGAGTTTCGGCCAACCGATAATCGTGTTCGACAGCCGGTCGAGGGGCGCCCTCGCTTACCGCGAATTGGCACGGGAGGTGTGTGGTGGCGAAACAGACCGGCCTTGGTAAAGGACTGGGAGCCCTCATCCCAGGTGAAGAGACCCCGGCACCGAGCCCGGCAAGCACTTCTCTGCCATCGGCATACCGCGAGTTGCCGGTGGGCGCTGTGGTTGTCAACCCATATCAACCCCGCGAGAACTTTGACGAAGCCGCCCAGTCGGCGTTGACGGCGTCAATTAGAGAAGTTGGCGTATTGCAGCCGATCTTGGTGCGAGCAAAGGGGCCCGACGAATTCGAGTTGATTGCGGGCGAGCGGCGATGGCGCGCCGCGAAACGGGCTGGTTTGAAGACCGTGCCCGCAATCGTGAGAACGGTCGAGGACCTTGCATCACTGGAACACGCTCTTGTCGAGAACCTGCATCGCCAGGACCTTGGCCCGTTGGAAGAGGCCGCGGCCTATCAACAGCTGATCGATGACTTCGAAATGACCCAGGAGGCCGTCGCTCAAAGAGTCGGAAAGAGCCGCTCGGCTGTGGCGAACTCGCTACGGCTGTTGGCATTGCCGGCCGGCGTCCAAGCCCTCTTGGTGTCAGGCCAGCTCAGCGCAGGCCACGCCAGGGCTCTTCTGGGGCTTGCTTCGCGCCAAGAACAAGATCTTGTGGCCCAGCGCATCGTTGCCGAAGATCTGACAGTCCGGCAGGTAGAAGACCTGGTCAGGGCCGGCTCGGGTTCCGCTCCTCGTCGGAAACAAACCAAGAAGCCCACCCGTCCGGCCGGCCTCCTCGAGGTGGAAGAACAACTCGGGGAACGATTGCAGACAAGGGTCCGGGTCTCGATGGGCGACCGCCGCGGCAAGATGGTGATCGAGTTCGCTGACGCCGATGATCTGTCGCGAATATTCGACCTGTTGAACCCCTGAAGGCCACCGGTTTCGCGCTCGGCTATCACCGACTCTAAATCATTGATCGAGGGTTGTCCTGCCCGCCACATCAATTACCCACAGGGTGTTGATAAAGCTGTGAGGCGTGGTTTAGGGTCCACCAAACTGTAACAAGTTCTCACTTACCGTGAGATCAAGCTGCCATTCGGACGCGTAAAGCGCGCCCCGCCAGACCATGCGAAGTCCCTCTGCTTCGACGAGGCAATCTTTGTGAGACTTCTCGAGAGGGGAATGATCTTGGTTGTTCGCCGGTTCCTGACCTGGTAGATCGAGTAAATGAGAGCCACAAAACGACAAATAGATCAGTACTCTTGAGTTTCCATATATCTCAAGCGTTTTTGACCCATGGCACGCTGTGAAAGCCGTGAAACCGAAGTGTCCACGACCGCCACCGGTCCGGAATCGTCTGCAACACATCAGCCGATAGGTTGTATGCAGAATCGGCTGCGGACCTGCCACCACCAAGTACTTGGCCGATTGGTGCTGAGCAACGAATGATCCCTCAGACCCCCCAAACCTAGGAGCACACGATGGCAGAAGGAATCACCACACTCACCGCGACCACGTTCGAAGAAGAGATCGGAGCCGCATCTGAGCCGGTGTTGGTTGACTTCTGGGCCGAGTGGTGCGGACCGTGCAAGATGATTGCCCCGATCCTCAGCGAGATTGCCGTGGAGCAAGAAGGCAAGCTGCGGATTGCGAAACTCAACGTGGACGAGGCCTCCGACGTTGCGCGGCGTTACCAGGTCATGAGCATTCCAACACTCATCGTGTTCAAGGACGGCGAGCCCGCCAAAAGAATCGTGGGGGCCAAGGGCAAGGCCGCTCTTCTCCAGGACATCGAAGAGTTCCTGTAAGCAAAGCGCAAACCAGCGCAACCCTTCACCACCAAGGAGCTGGTCAACGTAATGACGACCGACGGCCTCCCTTTGCAGCTGGGTGATGCCGGACCTGCGGTAGACGATCTTCATGGGCGCCTGGGGCGGCTTGGTCATCGTTTGCGCGGGAGTACGTTCGACGATCACACCGAACAGGCCGTCAAGGTCTTCCAGTCGAGTCGCCTCATCGAGGTGGATGGTGTAGTTGGTCCCCATACCTGGTCCGCTCTTGTCGAGGCCGATCACAACCTGGGGGACCGCTTGTTGTACCTGAAGTCATCACCCATGTTGCGCGGGGACGACGTTGCCGAGCTTCAACAGCGGCTGGGCGCGTTGGGATTCGATGCTGGCCGAGTGGACGGAATCTTCGGTCCTGAGACCGCGGAAGCCCTCGAAGCCTTCCAAAGGAACGGAGGGTTGCCGACCGACGGCATTTTCGGTCCCGCCAGCCTCACTGCTCTGAGCCGCCTTGGACGTCGAGAGGGCGGGTCGAACGTCGCTGCGGTCCGTGAACATGAAAGGCTCCTCAGAACCGACTCTGCGCGTGCCTGCAAGGTGATGCTCGGTGACCTTGGTGGCCTCGGCGGCCCCCTTGACACGTGCGCTCGACGCCTGGCGCAGGCAGGGCTCATCGTGGAAACAATCTCTCACCCCGACGAGAGCCATCATGCCCGTCTCGCGAACGATCTGGGGATCGACCTGTATGTCGGGGTCCTTGTCGATGACGAACCACGGTGTACGGCTGCCTTCTTCTCGACCGAGGGCTTCGAGTCGGCTGCCGGTCGACACCTTGCCGGCTTGTTGGCAGCGTCGTTGGCCGATACCGACCTTGCCGCCCCCGCCGCGGTTGGTCAACGCCTTCCGGTGTTGGCGGACGCTCTGGCGAACGCCATCATGGATTGGGCCGCAGCGCCGAGCGATGCCGTGCCTGACTAGCTGCCGGCAGAGCCTGTGTTGGCGAGAGCCCGGTCAGTTGTCCAGGTCCGACTGGGCTTCGAGCCACCGCTCTGCTTCGAGTGCGGCCATGCAGCCTGATCCAGCGGCAGTGATTGCTTGACGGAAGATGTCGTCTTGAACATCTCCGCACGCAAACACCCCGGCAACGTCGGTTGCGGTCGAGTCCGGTGTGGTCGTGACGTAGCCGTTCTCGCGAAGTTCGAGCTGTCCTTTGAAGAGATCGGTGTTGGGTTTGTGGCCGATCGCGATGAACAACCCATCGACGGCCATCTCGCGTCGTTCGCCCGTAACCGTGTCTTCGAGAGTGATGCCGGAGAGTTTTTCTCCTCCGTTGATACCGACCACTTGACTGTTCCAGGCGAACTCGATCTTCTCGTTGGCGAACGCGCGATCTTGCATGATCTTCGACGCTCGTAGCTCTTCTCGCCGATGGATGATGGTGACCTTGCTCGCGAACCTGGTGAGGAAGTTGGCTTCTTCCATCGCCGAATCGCCACCACCTACGACCGCAATTTCTTGATCGCGGAAGAAGAATCCGTCGCAGGTTGCACAAGTCGAGACTCCATGACCGACCAGGCGGGTCTCGTTCTCGAGTTCGAGCATCAGTGACTGGGCCCCGGTCGCGATGATGAGCGCGTCGGCGGTGTAGGTCGGCTCCGGCCCATCGTCATTGTCGACCCACACCTGGAATGGGCGGGAACCGAAGTCGACCTTGGATGCCTTCTTGGTGATGATGTCTGCACCGAAGCGGGCAGCTTGTTCGCGCATCTTCACCATTAGCTCTGGGCCCATGACGCCATCGGGAAACCCGGGGAAATTCTCGACGTCGGTGGTGAGCATGAGCTGGCCACCGGGCTGATCGCTGGTCGACGACGGTTCCCCTTCAATGACCAGCGGTTGCAGATTGGCTCGGGCGGTGTACAACGCAGCGGTGAGGCCGGCCGGCCCAGAACCGAGCACGATGCCTTCGCGATGTTCGGGCATTTGTCACTCCGTTGGGGGGATTTGGAGGGGTGCTCGCACAACAACCCCGGCAGACGGGCTCCGATTCCCGGTCAGGTCCTGGCCGCGCCCCGCGGTCGCCGACTCCACAGAATCAATCCGACGAGGGTGAAAACGGCGCCGATCAGGACATACACGCGCCAGATGTCGCCCGGAATCGCGTAATCGAGCAGTCGGGTGAGCCCCACAAGCAAGAGAGGCAACGCAACGAGTCCGAGGATGGTCCCGACCAAGCCGTAGACGATTGCCCGACTGACCTGGATCGCAGGTCCGCTTGTCTTGATGCGGACGGTGTCGACTACGTCTACCAGCCGGGTCGTCGCCTGCTGGGGCCAGTCCGTGGGAATGCCCGGCACACCAGTTGGCTCGGAGGCCTCGAAATCTGGCTCGGTCGTGTCTGTCATGGCGACGGAGGTTAGCGCGGACGGCGTCTTGACGACACTGCCGTCGATCTGGCTTCTCACTCACTCCACCGTTATGGGTGGCAGCTGGCCACACGACTCGTCGAACACCACCAACTCGAGGCCCTCAGGGGTGGACACGGTGGCATATTCCACGAGTTCGCCGTCGACTGTTGCGGCGCCGGTGAGCATCACATCCGGTAACTGGCCATCGGGTCCCGCTTCACTCATGAAAGCCTCGACACACCCCAGGTCGCTTACTCCGTCGGCAGCAGCAGCGTCGTCGGCCGAGGACTCATCGACACCATCGTCGAGTTCCGCGAGCACCAACTGGCTGAGGGAGTCGAGGTCGGGCACCTCGTCGATATCAAGGCGTTTGACGCGGGTGCTCAAGGGCTCGGCGGACCCTGCTCGTTCATCAAGCTCCTCTTCCGCGCCTGCGCCCGCATCGTCGGAGGCGCCACCGGACTGGTCGGCGCGATCATCGGTTCCACTCAGGCTCGACTCTGCGAGGTCCGTCTCCGCCTCGGCCAAGGGCTCAGCAGCAGGTGCAGCGTCGGCTTCACCGCTGGCAGGGCCGTCCGCTTGGGCTTGGGCGGGCTGTGGCGCTGATAGCGAACTCGAGCCGTCGTCACCCGCCGCTGTCTCTTCGGCGCTTTCGTTCACGGCCGACGTCGCCACGTCTTCGTCGTCGTCGGAACCTGAATTCAGGAGAATTATGGGAACAGCAAGCACGATGATGATCACTGCTGCGACCGATGCAAGTTTGGCCAGACGTTGCTGGCCGCGACGACCGGCCAGCGAGGTGACGTTCGTCGCTGTCGCCGACACCGCGAGAGCTGATGCGATCTGGCCGTCTTTCAGCGCGGTGGGGGGCTGGCTGACCGGCGCTGCAACGAGCGCAGCGACCTGGCGCATCTCGACGACACGAGCGAGCAGTTCTTGGTCGGCCTCGACCGCGGCGCGCTCATCATCGCTGGCTTCGCCATCGATGTATGCAGCTACCAGTTCGTCGCGATTGGAGGGGTCGTGGGTGGTCATGGCTGTGAACTACGACGTTCGTCGGGGTCTGATTGGTTCCCGGCCAGCGAGTCAGCCAAACGAGCCCGGCCGCGGGCGATGCGTGATCGGACCGTGCCAATCGGGATTTCGAGGGTTTCGGCGATTTCGGCGTAGTCCATACCGAGCTGATCTCTGAGCACAACGGGCGCCCTGAATTCCTCTGGTAGCTCCCGCAGCGCAGCGTCGATGACCAGCTTGTCGGTGATTGCCTCGTCGACCGATGGTCGGTCAGCGTCGGGGGTGTGCGCCTCGGTTTCGTACTCGGGTAATCCAGGGGTCGGGCGTCGCCCTCGTCGGCGCAGCTCGTCGAGACAGGCGTTCGTGGCGACCCGATATGACCAAGTGCTGAACTTGGCGCGGCCATCGAATTTCGACAGTCCCCGGACGATCGCCATCAGTGCCTCCTGTGTGGCATCGGCAGCATCAGCGTCGTTTCCGGCCAAACGTCGACATATCGCGTAGACCCGGCCGTAGTGGGTCTCGAGCAGTGCGTTCAGCGCGCCCTGATCGCCTTGTTGGGCCGCTTCCACCAACGATGTGTCGTCGTCATCTGGAGAGATGGATCGACCCTAGCGGCGTCAGAATGAGTGACTCGGTCTTTGAACCGCGGTTACTGAGCCTTCGTCATTGAACCTCGGTCAATGAACGTGGTCACTGAACGCGGCCGACTTGTCGGGAATTCGGGTTGCGTGGAAGAGCGCGCACTACGACAGCTCGAGCTCGGCAACCTGCATTCGGGTCTGGGGTGGTGCGTCGCCGAGGTCGGTGACCCAGAGCAACACAGCACTGGCCCTCACGCCCCGGAGGTCGAACGTAGCGTTGCCGTCGATGTCGACCCTTGCGTCGATCCGATCACCCCATTGGTCGAGGCTCGGTTTTGGGCTGTCCGAGGTGTAGACGCTCGCTGCCCATCCCTGGGTGGGTGAACGGACTCTCAGTTCCGAGATCGTGGCCTGCTCGCTCAGGACGAGTACAAGGCCGAGCCCAGTCTTCAAGTTTCCAAAGCTCCGGTTGTTGTATCCCTCTGAGACCCACATGCTGGTCGGGTCTCCGTCAATGGCGTGTTCGACGAGGTCACCCCGCTCGCTTCCGTCACCCATTGGGTCGAAGTCGAAGACTTGAGCAATCTGTCGTCCGGATGTTCTGGTCGGTGCTGGGAGCGGCGTGGGGGCCCCTTCGGCGTCGGTCTGTTGCGAGCTGGTCGTCGCTGCGGGCCCGGGCTGATTGATGGGTTCGATCGACTCGCCACCTTCCGAAACCTGGTCTTGTCCAGTCAGTCGATCGCTCAGACGGTCGAAGAAGTCGCGGCTACGACTAGCTGTGAGGATCAGACCAATGCCCAGCGCCAGGCAGCCGACGATCAGCAGCGCCACGAAGAGCGGTTCTTGACGTCGTGATCGCTTGGTTGTCTCGGTCGCCGGGGCGACCGGCTCGGTGGCGTGGTGTTCGCCGATCACGGTTGGGTCCGGTCCAGCTGCTGCTGGGGACGCCGCGACCGGCAGGGGATCTGGTGGGGCGGCGTCGATGGCTCCGCCACCCTTCAGAGCGGCGCTCATTGCGGCTGCGGACTGATAACGCTTGGCCGGGTCCCGCTGCATCGCCGTGGTTACAACCGAGTCGACCTCGGTAGGGATGGACGGATCGTAGGTCCGAACCGAAGGCGGATCTTGATGAAGACGAGCGAGAGCTGTAGCGGTGCTTGTCTCGGCCTCGAAAGGCGCTCGGTTGGTCAAAGCTTCGAACAACACGATGCCAAGGCTGTAGATGTCGGTTCGCTGATCGATCGGGTCGTCTTGCAGTTGTTCTGGGGCGAGGTACTTTGCGGTTCCGAGGATCGTGCCTTGCGAGGTGGCGTCGGGAGATTCGAGAGCCTTGGCGATGCCGAAATCGGTCACTTTCGTTCGGCGATCGGGGCACAGCATGATGTTCGCCGGCTTGATGTCCCGATGGACGAGCGCACCGGCGTGAGCTGCCCCGAGAGCATCGGCTACCTGCACCGTCAGATCGATGGCATTGTCCACCGTGAGGGGCCCGTGATGATCCAGGTACTCGCGCAGCGTCAGACCTTCGATCAGTTCCATGATGATCGCTTCGACGCCGTCCTGACTTGCGGTATCGAAGATCGCGACGATCGAGGGATGGCTGAGTCGGGCTGCTGCCTTCGCTTCTGCCCGGAACCTCGCGACGATCTCTGGATCCTCTGCTAGGTGACGGTGCAAGATCTTGACTGCAACGGACCGGTCAAGGACGGTGTCTCGCGCCTCCCAGACCTCGGCCATGCCGCCGCTGGCCACCCTGCGTTCGAGTATGTACCTTCCGGCGATCTCGTAGCCGCGCGCAACCGGGCTGGGCGGGGGTGGTGGCGGGTCAGCGTTGATGGAACAACGCTAATCCCAGGGAGTGCGAGCCAGGGTTCACCTTGTCACCACCCAATGACCGGTGAGCAGGGTCCGTTCAGCCGTTGTCGTCGCTGGTCAGGTAGCACACACCGAGGACCCGTGGTCCCCCGTGGGTGCCAATGACAGCTCCCAGCTCTGCCACGCGGATCTCGTCTCGCGGGACCAACTTCGCCGCCTCGTCCACGAACTCGTCGATGTCAGGGGCGTAACCGTGGATGATGGCGAGTTTCTCGATGGTCCCGGCGTCGGCCAGCACTGACAGGAGCCAGGCAAGTGCCTTCTTGCGGGTGCGCTGCTTGCCGGCCTCGACCACCTCGCCTGAGGACAGGTCGACACACGGCTTGATGGACAGCATTGTGCCGAGCATGGCCTGTGCGCCGCCGATCCGGCCACCCTTCTTGAGATTGTCCAAGGTGTCGAGGACGCCGAAGACGCGGGTCCGCGGCTTCAGCTCGTTGATCAGCTCGACCACCTCTGCGCCCGATGCGCCCTCGCGCGCCGCCTCGGCTGCGGCTATGACCATCGTGCCCAGCCCGGCCGTGATGCTCTCGGAGTCGACGCAGTGAACTGTAACGTCGTCCGCGACGGCCTTGGCTGCTGCCTGCGCTGCCTGGCCGGTCGCTGACAGGGCCGAGGAGAGGTTGACGCAGACGATCTCGTCGGCGCCTTCAGCGTGTAGGTCGCGGAACGTTTGCTCGAACGCCCCTGGCGATGGTGCGGCGGTCTCGGGCAGAACGTCGAGGTGGTCCATCTTCGAGTAGAAGTCGGCCACGGTCAGGTCGTCGCGATCGGTGTATTCCTCTGAGCCGAACCGGATCGAGAGGGGCACGATCGCTATGCCCAGGGCGCTTGCATCTTCGGCGTCCAGATCGGACGCGCTGTCGGTCACAACTCGTACTGTCACGCCGGCAGCTTAGATGAGGTGGAAGTTCGCGAGTGAACCGA
>JBPCTU010000383.1:0-4034 GCA_051011515.1 Acidimicrobiales bacterium | reverse complement strand
GCCTCGGCGCGACCAATCTCGCCATCGCGTTCTTGTTGGGCCACCTGAACTTTGGCTTCGTTGATGGCGCGAGCGGCGGCTTCACGGCCGAGGGCGTCGATATACCCGGATTCGTCGGTGATGTCCTGGATGTTGACGTTGATTAGTTCGAGGCCGACTTTGCGAAGCTCGACCTCCAACGACTCGGTGATGTTGGAGATCAACTTCTCGCGGTCGGCGTTGATCTCCTCGATCGGCATCGTTGCGATGACAACTCGCATCTGACCGAAGATGATGTCTCGGGCCAGACCCTCGGTCTGTGCCTGATCGAGATCGAGCAGCCGCTCGGCGGCGTTCTCCATGATGCCCGGTTCCTTGGAGATGGCTACGGTGAACGTGGCCGGAGTGTTGACGCGAATGTTCTGTTGCGACAGCGCGCCCTGGAGTTGGATGTCGATCGGTATCGGCGTTAGATCGAGCCAGGCATAACCCTGGAGGATCGGTACGACCAGCGCGCCACCACCCTGGTGCAGGGTCGCCGACCCGCCTTTGCTGCCTTGGCGCCCGTAAACGACCAGGATTCGGTCGGAGGGGCACTTCTGGTAACGACTGGCGATGAACATCACCAGGCCGAAGATCACGGCTACTGCGAAGACTACGGTTGCTACTACTGCCATGAAGGATGTCCTTTCAGGCTCGTTCGACGAGAACTGTCGTCTCGTCCACTACTTCCATGATCCGAATACGCGTTTTCGATGGGATCTCTTCGCCGTCGTCGGTCAAGGCGCTCACCACGCTGATCCGGCCCGAGGCGGTGACCTCGATCTTGCCCGGGCCCGAGCGATTGGCAGGGATGCTCAGGTAGACGCTGCCGGTTGAGCCAACAGTGCTCTTGTAGTCGACGTTCCCGCTGCTCGTGAGCTTCTTGGCTTGTAAGAAGAGAAAGCCGGCGACGAGGAAGAACCCTAGACCGACGGCAAGTCCGACAAGGATCGACGCTGCATTGCTCCAGCCCGCCTGCTGCGCCGCCAACCCGGCCCATCCGAATCCTCCGAAGAACGCGGTCAGGCTTCGGACAGACAGAAATCCGCCACCGTCGCCGGCGTCGACGTCGATATCGGAGTCGAAGTCCATCTCGACCCCGAACATCATCATCAGGATTTGCACGACCAAGAAGGCCGATGCCACCAGGGCGATGATGAGGAAGAACGCACTCATTGGATCGGGCCGCTCCCTTCTCGCTGTTCAGCACCAAGCGACGGACCTTCATTCCCTAACATCGGCCGCCCGATCCGAGGTCTGAGGATTCCGGCTCTCGCGGTGTTGCCGCTGGTCAGCGAGTTGACCACTGTTCGCGCTGGTCTACAAATCGCATTACACCCATGAAATTCGCCCGTTGCGATGACTTCGGGCTTGTTTTCCGCCATGCGATCGCGTTTGTCCAGCTAGCCGTGGTTTTTCTGTGCGTATCGGGAGTCTGTGAACCGCTCGCGGCCCACGACTCGACAGTCCCGGTGTAGCCAATTCCCGCTGAACTGGCCACTCTCAGTTGGGCACCCATTGAAGCCGATAAGAATCAGAAGCAAGACAGCACAGCTGCACACACTCAGCAGACCTACATGGAACCCCAGCCTTGGACTGACGCAGACGATCAGGCTTTGATCGTCAGAATCTCGAGGGGCGATCGCGCCGCCCTCGACCAGCTGTACCGCGTCCACGCCGGGTGGGTGATTGCTCGACTTCAGCGCCGCTGCGGTGAGGCCGAGTTGGTGGACAGCGCACTTCAGGACACCTTTCTCGCCATATGGAAGAGCGCGAAGAAATACAAACGAAAGGGTGAGGTAGCTGCATGGATCTGGGGCATCGCTGTCCGTCGCCTGATCGATCAGATGCGCAAACGCAAGCCAACGCCGTTCGAGTTCGACCTCCGCCATGAGACCGCGTCTGCCTCGGCTGAACAACAGCTCTTGGATGCTGGTATCGGTGGTGAGCTGGGTGATGCTTTCGAGATGCTCGACCCCGAGCTGCGTGATGTGCTCGTCGCGACAGCGGTCGATGGCCTATCAACCAAAGAGGCCGGGACTTTATTGGGCATCCCCCAGGGCACGGTCAAGACGCGGTTGATGCGGGCGCGAGAGCAGATGAGGGAGCAACTGGCATGAGCTCGAACCTCCAGCCGGACATGGATCTGGCAGGCCGATACGCCGATGGGTCTTCGACGGCCGCCGAGACGATTCGAGTCGAGCGAGCGCTGGACCAGTCGCCGCCATGGCGGGCTCTGGTCGGGAGCACCGTTGAGTCGGCGAGGCTGGACGAGAACTTCGCGCTCATCGTTGCGGAGCTCGATGCGCCGGGTCGAGGTCTGATCGAGCGGTTGATGGTGAGACTCGGCCTCCACGAGCACGTGGCGCGGCTGATGGCGGCAACACCGGTACTACGCCGCTCGTGGTACCTGGCCTCGATGCTGGTTCTCTTCTTCGGGATCGCTGCTTCGAACAATGCCGACGGCGGGTCTATCGGGGTATTCCTGGCGATGGCGCCGCTCGTACCGGTGCTCGGGGTTGCTCTCGCCTACGGGCCTGGCGTCGACCCGGCTCACGAGATGACCCTGGTCACGCCGTTGAGTGGGTTTCGCCTCGTCCTTCTGCGTTCGCTAGTGGTGTTGGCGACCAGCGTCACATTCTGTGGGGTGGCTTCGGTGTTGGTTGCTCAGGAGCATGGCCTTTCGGTTCTCACCTGGATGTTGCCGGCACTGGCACTGACCGGATTGACTCTGGTCGCATCGACGTTCGTTCCCACGCGGGTTGCGGCTGGTGGTGTAGCGGGCCTGTGGTTGTTGATTGTGGCGATATTGGCGAACGCCGCAGATGACTTGGTTCTGTTCGCCGGGGCCGGCCAAGCGGTTTACCTGCTGGTGGCGGTCCTGTCCGGTGCGATGCTCGCGATTCGACGGCACTACTTCGACAGCGCTGGGGCCCAGGCGTGAGCGCAGCATCCCTGAGACTCGACTCCGTTGGGCACCGCTACGGAGGCTCCCAAGCCTTGAAGGGCGTGTCATTGGGGGTGGTGGGGGGCGTGGTCACGGTGCTGGGTCCCAACGGAGCCGGCAAGACGACCCTTCTTCGTGGCGTGGCCTCGGTACACCGACCGACCGAAGGTTCGATCTTTGTCGACGGGCTCGACTTGTCCGAGGAGCGTGACCGGGCGGAGGCAAGACGCCGCATCGGGTACTTGCCGCAGAATCCGTCTTTTGCACCGCGCTCCACAGTCTTCGACGTCGTCGACTATCTGGCCATCTGCAAGGAACATCACGATCGGCGACGGCGCCACCGCGAGGTGCGCCGGGTCCTGGAGATCGTCGAGTTGGCCGACAAGGCGCGTTCGCCGGTGCGGTCACTCAGCGGTGGCATGGTACGACGCCTCGGCCTCGCCCAGGCCCTGCTGGGTGATCCACGTCTATTGGTTCTCGATGAACCGGCTGCCGGCTTGGATCCCGATCAACGTCTGAAACTCCGGGATCTGTTGTCGACCCTTGCAGTCGCCTCCACAATCCTCGTTTCGACCCATCTCACAGATGAAGCGGCCGCCGTCAGCAGCCAGGTCGTTGTCATCGTCGCTGGGTCCGTGAGGTTCACGGGGAGCGCCGGTGCGTTGACTGCTCTGGCGAACGAGAAGGTCTGGGTCTCGGGGGATGTTTCTGCGCGAGCGCTTCGGTCGTGGCGTCAGCCCGACGGGTCGTACCGCTGCTTGGGTGACCGGCCACACACAGCCGAGGCAGTCTCGCCGACACTCGAAGACGGCTACCTGCTTCTGGTCTCGGCCTGAGTCGGTTCCAGCGGGGAGCAGCGCGACCCTAACCGGGCTGGCTGTAGCCTCACCGGGTGACCCGGCATTACTGGATCGAGACCCTGGGCTGCCCGAAGAACCAGGTCGACTCGGACCGGATCCGCGCCCGGATGGACGCGGACGGCCTCGCCGAGGCGACCGGTCCGGAAACGGCTGACGTGGTCGTGGTGAACACCTGTGCCTTCGTCTCGGAGGCGCGGGAGGAATCG
>JBPCTU010000382.1:0-8400 GCA_051011515.1 Acidimicrobiales bacterium | reverse complement strand
GCGCGCGACTTCTACTTCCGACAGCTCTGGGACGGCAAGGCTTCTGCCGACATCGGCGACATGGGCGGCAAGAGGCTTCGGCTCTACGCCGCGTTCTGCGGCGGTTCCTTGGCGTTGGCACACGCACGATCGGGCGATCCTGCGCTGATCGCGGGTTACGTCGGCGAAGATGAGACGCTCGACTACGCCATAGAGAGCTTCTCGGCTGGTTATACCGATCGCAACGACGGAGATCACGAGGCCCACCTCGCGGCCATCGAGTCAGGTCAACTCCCCGCAACTCGCGACATCTGAGTAACAACCGGCAACAAGCCGTCAACCACCAGAGGTCAGTTCGCTGTAGTCGGCTGGCCGTCGGTCAAGGCAAACAGCTCCATCGGACGACCGTCGAGATCGACAACGTCGGTAGCGGGCGCCATCCGATTACCCATCGGCGAATTCGACACCGAGGCAGCCGTCGACGCGTCGACCAACACTTCATCAGAATTGGCGAATGTTCCAATAGCCAGCGCCCGACGCACCGGTTCTCCCCAAGCAGCGAATGTCAGGCTGCCGCGCTCCAACATGCCTGTGGCGACCGGTCCGCTGGAAAGGCCGACATGGACACTCAATTCAATTCCCTCTTGTTCCCCAAGGGTTCCGATCTGGTCCACAAGCGCAGCTGCATAGGTCAGCGCCTCCTCCGCTGCATCGTCGGGGTCGTCCACCCCAGCGAGGAAGAGATAACGGTCGGCGCCTGCGCGCACCCGTTCGATACCAACTTCGTCACTGAGATCCTCGGCTACCTGGAGGGCCCGACCGAGAACCTCGGCTACAGCTGCCTCGTCCGCGGTGACCGCATCGACGACGAGATCTATCGAAACAGCGATCACCGTTACGAGCTGAGCCGTTTCACCGGCGCCCTCGACCACACCACCTTCCTGAACGATCCGAGGTGGCAGCACAGTGAGCAGCAGCTGCCTGCGTTCTTCGAACTGTTCAGCAAGCGAGCGCTCTTCGGCCTCCAGGTCGGCCGCCATCTGTTTGAGGCGCCGGGCCAGATCACCAAATTCGTCCTTGCCGGTGACCGGCACATCGGGATCGCGTTCGCCGGCCGCAACCTCCAGCGCTGCGTCGACCACAGGCTGGATCGGTCGGGTGAGCCGGTTCGCCAGCCACAAACCGATCACAGCTGCGATGGGCAGGATGATCAACAGGACCACACCCAGTCGCTTCGCGTAGTCGTACAACGGGGCGCGAGCGTCGCTCAGCGGAATGTCGGATACTACTACCCAGTCGACACCGGGCGAGTCGATCGGCGTGGAGTAAGAGAACGTTCGTTTGCCCAGATAGTTGCGGCTCGTGTCAGCGAACGTGTCGCCATCCAGTGCCTCACGCACCGGAGCCGTGTCAACGGGCTGGATCCCGACCGGCGAGCCGAAGAACTCGATGAAGTCGCGCAGCTCTTCGTCGGTTTCCTTCAAGTACTTTTCCGGATCCTCTATCCAGAGCCTGCTTTCGCTACGCAGGACGAGGTCGGTCCCGACCACATAACTTTCGCCGGTCTCGAGCCCAACTTCTTCCCATTCGCCGTTGGCGGTGGTGATGGCACTGAGCGCCTCGACAGGAAGCTGAACAACGAAAGCTCCAATGACTTCGGTACCTTCTCGAACTCCGGCCACGACGAACATCACCGGTGCGCCTCCACCGGGTAGATAGATTTCCAAGTCGGCGATCACTGCTTCGCCGATCCGGACGCGTTGGAGCTGATTCAGGATCGCATCGGCGAGGTTGGTGTCTCGATATGGCCCCCTCTCGAGATTCGTCGCGAAGTCCACTCGCTTCTGGATCGAGTAGACGATGTCTCCATCGCTCGAGACCAGCATCATTTCATCCACACCTAACGCTTCGGCCAACGCCAACATCTCCGGGTGGCGCCGTGAGTGGACCTCGCTGTAGTCCGATCCATCCCCGGGGTCGACAACAGCTGGCCGATTGTCGGGGTCCTGGGAGACTAGGTAGTTGTACTGCAGATACTCGGCCACGCTCGAGGTTGGCTGGAGGTCGGTTGAGTCGATGCCCACCTGGGCCGCATCCAAGAACGCCTGCACGGGGCCCGCGTAGAAGTCGTCGACCTCACCCTCCTCCGCCTCGTCGAGCGTCCCGGTGCCCTCGGTGTTGAATACGTCGTCGAACTCCGACAACGTCGCGACTGTGGCCAGATCGGCTGCGATACCGGACACTTGGGCCAACGTCCGCAAGATCCCGGCTTCGATGCTGAAGGCGCGCGACTCGCCGACGCTGACAAGCTGGTCCTGCGTGCCATCGTCCAACAACTCCCGGGCGGCGAAGAAGTTCAGGCTGCCGATCAACAGCACCGAGAGGAGCGCGACACCAACAAGCGTTCCGGCGAGCTGACGCCGGAGCTTGCGGGGTCGCCGCCACCATGGAAGAGCGGCAGCCGCGCGGGCGATCTCGTCGCCGTCAAACGGGTCGACGTCGTGGTCTGACTGAGGTGGTGTCGTTTCGATGGCTGGGTCTTCAGCAGCGGTTTGAGTGCTCATCGCGCTGGCCCCTCGACCGGAGAGTCATCCGAGTCGGCGGAGGGATCGGCCTCGACGGGCCCACCGTTCGACGGAGGGCTTGAGATCTCGACCTCTTCGCCTCGCTGAGAAGTTCGTTCGATACGCCGCCGCCTGATAGCAGCCATACGGTTGAAAGCAGCGGCGATATCAGCATTCCGACTACCGATCTCACCCACCACGTCAGCGTCGACAAGAACGACCTCGCAGTCGGTAATGGCACGCAGAACAACAGGCTGGGTATCTCGCGACGAGCTCGACTTCACATCGATGACGTCGCCGTCGCCGACCTCGCCAACTTGCAGCTCTCCGCCCTTGTCTGTTTCCAGAGCCAGGCGCGCCCGCCCTTCGACGATCACGATGAGGTCACGCGCCGACGCACGGGAGTCCGCCATCGACTCTTCGACAGCGAACCGGGCCATAGTGCTCCCGCGAGCCATCTGATCGAGCTCGCCATCATCAAGCGAAGCAAGCATCGGCGACTGCTGGAGCGCCCGCCGTATGTCAGCGACCGATGGTTCGCCCTCGGCGCTCACCGCGGTGCCGTCATAGAGGTACAGGTCTTGCGCGGGGCTCGGCAGAGGCACTCCGTGTCGGTGCGACTGGTACCAGACAAGACCGCCGAAGTCGCTCTTGACGCGAGGCTCGATGGAGTAGTCGTTGATCCACATCTGGACCTCGTAGCCCATGAGCGGATCGTCGGTCTGAACCACCACGACGTTCGGCGGGGGATACTCGAGCACTCCCTCAGTGGCACGCGCCGCGTCCAACAACATCGCCTTCGCGAGGGTCGGCGGGTTCATATAAGCGACCTGGACCGGATAGATCACCCGATGGAGGCCCTCGGGTGAGGAGAAGTTTGTGATGTTCGCCGACGCGAGAGAAGCGTTGGTCACCGTGATGACATCGCCGTTGCGGGTACGGACCCTCGTTGTCCGCCAGTTGACGTCGACGACCTGACCCTCGACGTCGCCCGACGAGATCCAATCGTCGGGCTGGAACGGCGGATCGCTCAGCAGCAACATCCCCGACGCGAGCCCCGAGAGCGTGTCCTGAAGAGCAAACGAAATGACAAGAGACGTGACGCCCAACGCGGTCAGAGCAGCCGAGAGATCCACTCCCCAGACCGTGTCGATAAGGATCCAGCCGATAGCGATGAGCGCCACCAACCGTGGCAGCGCCAGCAACAGCTGCGGGATCGGTCGGCGATCGTCGTCCACCGGGCGATTCTTGAGGTCGTCGACGACGACCCGAAGAACGGCCAACACCGAAGCACCGACCGAGAGAACCAGCCCGGACGCCACCAGCTGGACACCAAGGTCGTCACGATCCAGCTGCAAGACCGGGACCAAGATCGTCCATATGGCAAAGAACGGCAGAGACCAGTTGCGAAGAATCAGCACTGCCCTGCGCAGTGGGGACTCGCGCTGGCGAAGACGTTCATCGATCTCAGCAGCTGCGATTATCAGGGCAGGGATCGCGATGATGACAATGACGGCCCAAGTGCTGTTCGCGGCGGTATCCATGCTCAGCTCCCCCCTGTCTCACTGTCAGTGGAAATGACCCAGATGTCGCGTCCATCGGGGTCGGGCACCCGTTCCGCCTGGATCGTCTCGGGCAACAAGTCCCTCGTATCGGTCGACACTCGGATCTCGGACCGGCGTGCCGTTCTTGCCAGCAGGTGAGCGCCACTGACCGGTTCGCCCCAAACGTCGTAGAGCAGACGGCGACCGCCACTGACACTGACGGTCAATTGCCCAGTGTGGATCCCGATCGAGGCTTCCAAGTCG
Organism: Acidimicrobiales bacterium; assembly: GCA_051011515.1. Taxonomy (GTDB): domain Bacteria; phylum Actinomycetota; class Acidimicrobiia; order Acidimicrobiales; family UBA8592; genus JBPCTU01. Next base: position 4,049 of record JBPCTU010000382.1, on the reverse strand, counting down.
CCCCCGCTATCGATCCCTATCTCGCGAACGGCATCGACTGCTTCAGCAGCAAACGCTGCGGTGCGCGGCGCGTGATCGATGTATGGACGGTTGTGGCCACAAGCGGCGAAGAAAGCGTCACCGACGACCTTCACCCGTTCGACGCCATGCCGCTCGGCCAGATCGTCGAGCTCTGCATGAAGTCGATCAATGACATCGCGGTCGGACCCGCCACCATCCATCCGAACCATCGAGCCCAATCCAGCCACCACGACGACCGCCACCGAAGCACTGGGTACCTCCTCGAGCGACTGAACGTCACCGGAGGCCACACGTTCGGCTACAGCTGGAGGCAACATCCTTCGCAGCAGTTGGAGCTTCTCTTCTCGGGCACCCGCCACCTGAGCTCGCTGATCCACCAACGCAGCCGACATCGATTCGAAACTGGCGGCAAGCCGTTGGAACTCGAGGGGTGTCCGTTCTGGCACATCGATTTCACCGATGTCAGAACCCAGTGCCAAGCGTTGGCTGATCGCTCTGACTGGTCGAACAACTCGGCTCGCCCAGGCCACGGCGACGAAGGCAAGTATCACGATGAAGATCGCTGTGCCGACAACGAGGAACTCCACAAAGTCGTCGAGGTCGCCCTCCGCTTGTTCTGTGCTCACCTCGGACACGACCCACCACTCAACGCCATCGAGGTTGACTGCCTCGGTAGTGCTGAAGGAGTCGACCCCCGTCATCGACTCGCGCTGCTCGATGTCGGTGTTGCCCTCTATCCCAGCGTTGATCGTCTCGTCGTTGACGCGTTGGGTGAGAACCGTTGTGCCCGAGGCGACAATCGTCTGCTTATCGCGTTCGTCAATGAAGCCAGCGGCCGCTGAGTCGATCAGATGTTTCTCTGGATCTTCGAGGTAACTGCGTGGATCGGTACGAGTCCGGCCATCGAATCCGATCAGGTACGAGTCCCCAGTGGGAGGGAACCCACCCCCGTCCCAGTCCTGGCCGGCCGTCAGGATGGTCGTCAGCTGGGGACTGTCGTAGACCAGCACCATGACACCCACCAGCGTGTCTCCATCGAAAATGGGACCTCCAACGGCGCCAACGGGATCCAAGAGGTTCGGGTCATAGAAGCTGAGATCGCTGATGACCGTGCCGCCCTCGGGATCATTCACAACCTCGTTGAACACATCAGCAAGTACCGAGCCGCTGAACGGACCTGTGGTCAAGCTGGTGCCCAGGTCAGGGCGCTTCCGAACCGAGTACACGACATAACCATCGTCGTGTTCGATCATGTAGAGGTCGACCAACCGCAGGCGATTCACGATGTCGCGGTACACAGGATGAACAGCATCATGAACCTCGCTCCAGCGGCTGCCATCTCGGGCATCATCGACGGAGATCGGCTGGACAGCGGCTCCGACTTCGACTGCGTACCGGTTCTGCAGATAGATCGCCGCTGGATCCTCGTCGACGATGTCCCGGATGCTCACCCTCCGGCCAGCGTCGCGCAGAGGCGTGAGGTAGGTCTCGCGATAGAGCTCGATCTCGGCCTCGATCTCTGATTCGAGATCGTCGAGCGACGTGTCTCGCAGTTCGGCGTGAGCATCCGCGAACTCTCCGACTGCTATGCGCGCTTGCGGGCTCGACGAGAGAGCTGAGGTCGTACGCTCGAGCGACGTGATGTGACGCTCTATATCAAGCGCGGCCGTCGACCGGAGCGCCACAAGGCCCTCGTCGGTCAGGTCGTTGCCGAGGTCTCGACCAGTTCCGACACCGACGAACGTGGCGACGAGCAGAGAGACGAGACTGACACCCACCACTGCAGCAGGCAGCCGGGTCGCCATCGAAGTCGCGCTGGTAAAGGAGCTGAGCTTCGCAGTCGTCTCCGATGCCATAGTCGAGGAACCCTACATCCGCCCTGAGCCTCAGGCCCTAGCTAACCGACCCGAAGGTCGACCTCACCACTCGGCTACTTCGTCTCCGTGAACACTGAGGCCATAAATGACCAGACCGTTCAAGATGATGATCAACCACGACCACGCTGGATATACGGACATGAACGACATCTGGGAAAGGATGGCAAGCGACGCCCCGATGATGCCGAGCACTCGTGCCCAAAGCTCGCCTTGGAACACTCCCATAGCGACGAAGGCCTGGAACGCCGCAAAGATCAACGCGATCACGCCCACAGTCGTTGTGTCGAACCTGACAAGTGCGTCGGGCGCGATTACCACCCAATCGTCGTTGGCGAGCAGGGTCAGTCCGTAAATCAGGCTCGACATCGAAGCGATGCCGATCATGACCCCGGAAAAGACCACCCACCCGCTCGTTGCAGGTTCGTCGTAGTAGACCGCGTACTGGTCAACTGGCTCGTAATAGACATCGTCGTCTGTGCTCATGTTTCCTCCAAGTCGACTTATGAACGATCAGCGCTGAGCCGCAGCCACGGGGCCGATAGCGGCCTGCAATTGTTGTCTGCGGGAGTAGACGGTCTGGCCCGAACTCTGACGCAACGAGTCGTCGGCCGTTTCGTCGAGGCGAGTCGACACGTCGGACTCGAGCGCCCCACGGAGGCCGGCGACCGAGCTCTGGAGATTCGTGAGAGCCTGTTGCGTCGTCGGGTCTTTGACGGTCGCCGCCTGAGTGGCGATGTTGCCCTCGAGGTCCACCATGCGGGTCCGAGTGTCGTTCCACACCGAACGAAGCTGCTGGGGATCAGTTGCGCGCATGACATCAGCGCTGCCTTGATCATGGATCCAGCGCGCGTTGCCGGTTATCTGTCCGAGGCGACTGTTGAGTGATGCCTGCGCTGCCCGCTTGTCGTCGGACCGCTTGGAGGCCGCACTTGTTGCGAACAACACGATTGCGATCGCTGCGACTCCGAGCAGGGCGATGATCAGCCAATCCTCGCTGGAGAGGCCCTCCTCTGCGGTATCGGTACCACTGGAGTCAGTCGTGCCCCCGCTGGTTGTGCCGCCGTCGCCGCCACCACCGGAACTGCCGTCGCCACCGCCACCGTCGCCGGAGCCGCCGTCGCCGGAGCCGCTGTCGGCCCCCGAGTCCTGCCCGGGCCCACTGGCTCCGTCGTCATCAGAACTGCAACTGGCCAATAGAGCGAAGACACCGAGCAACAAGAAAGCGACAACTCCCAGTTGTCGCATCGTTGTCCGGTGTGATCGTCCAGAGACGTCGGTGCCCTTGCTCATGTTTGGTCCTCCACGTGGAGATCAGCGCGCGGTCGCATGAACGACTCGTCCTGTTGGACGCAAAAGATTGAAGCCGTGCCAGCCGCGAAACACAAGTTCGCTCGATGGCGATACCTCTGCCAAAGTCGCTTTCTGTTCGGCAACGGCGTGCTTGTGGCCCCATACTCGCGTCCACATGTCAGGGACCGGAGAGGTCGGCAAGACTGGGGCGGTTGGCTCACGCAACTCGCCGACATGAGCTACGGGAGCCAAGGGATGGCGCGAAGGAACTTGATTCGAGAGGGGGTCCAAGTTTCCTTCGCGACCTATCGCTCCTGGCGCGAAGACCGCACGATCCGGCTGGGCGCAGGTCTCGCGTACTACATGTTGTTCACCATCGTGCCTCTGCTCGCCCTGACAGCAGCTCTCGCCGAGTGGTTGTTCGGCACCGATGAGGTGCAGAACTACATCAACGACCGGCTGGCGCAGGTGGGGGTTGACCAAGGCGAAGCGGGGGCTGAAGCCATTTCCGACGAACTCTCAGATGCCTCAACCAAGTCTTCGCTCGGAGTCGTCGGGATTGCGTCTCTCATCTTCGCCTCCTCACTGGTCTTCATGGCGTTGTCGGATGCGATCAACGTGATCTGGGACGTCCCGGTTCGGTCGGGGGTCTGGAGAACGATCAAACGCAGGCTTGTGGCATTCCTGATGGTTCTGGCCACTGGCGCGGTCATCATTGCCACGTTCGCTGTAGCTGCGGTATCTGGAGCCGCCCAGGCACTTGTCTCTCAAGACATCGTGCTGGTCGAGGAGGTGACGCGCCTACTCACGGCCGCGGCATCTGGCTTGGCACTGGCCTTCGCGTTGGCATGTCTCTATCGC